>DASQKG010000380.1:0-24474 GCA_035630655.1 Pyrinomonadaceae bacterium | reverse complement strand
CCAAAAACATTGCGTAGTCTCCGGCGATGTATCCCTTTGAGATGTACTCCTCGATGTTCGTGTATCGGCGAAACAGATCGGTTCGACAAGCAACAGAGCAAGTCATGATGAAATTGTCGAGCACCAGCGGTTGAAAGATTTCGCCGCAGGGAATTGACCGGCCAACCGTCTCCCAATGCCGGCGTTGAATGGTGTTACCGTAGATATAATCTATTTCGCTGTGGACGACGCCCACATCAGGATGCTGCTGAAGATATCGTACGTTTTCTTCGATCTTTGTCGGCAGATAGTAATCGTCGGACTCGAGTACGCAATAGAATTCACCTTCAACCTTTTCGAAAGCCCTGGTCATCTCCTGGAGAGGCCCTATGTTTTCGTGTCGCTCGAGGATCACCGAAGAAAACTTTCTCTTCAATTCAGCTTCGTAACTACAAATTTTGTCCCATGATCGATCCGTCGAACCGTCGTCAATTATTATCAGTTGAATATTTCGATAGGTTTGTGAAAGAAGGCCCTGAAAATAATCGTCCAGATACTTCTCGTGGTTGTAAGAGGGAGTGAATATTGTAACGAGCGGTTCAGAACCCATGCGCGATTGTGTTTTAACGGGGGTTGTGGTCGTTGTGTCTGTACCGGGGAGTCGCTGCTCCAGGTCTTCGGTATTCCTGGTTCACTTTGTTGCTTCAAGATAAAAGGAGTAGCGCTGACGAACGGGGTCGACCGGATCGATCCCTGCGCGATAAGAACTCGGCACAACTGAACTAAAACCAATTCTCTTCAAGACTAAAATCAACTTCTCTTCGTCATACATACACCTGTGTTCTCCATTCTGATAGGCGCCATAGTTGACGTAGTCCAACAGTGTGTTAGTGCCGGATTCAACAGCGGGAAGGGCTTCGAAAATATCAATTAGCTCAAAGTACTCTTTGTCCTCTCGAAGATAAGCATTGAAAAGCGCTTTAAAGTTGGGCAGCGCCAGCCGAAAAATCCCACCCGGACGCAAGATACGATAACAATCTTGCATCAGTCGCAACCCATGTTCATATTCGAGATGCTCAAAGAAATGGGAGGAATAGATGAAGTCGCAGCTCTCTTTTTCCAACGGTAGACCTCTGCGCAGGTCGTGTCTTATGACGGTGGAGTTTCCGTTTGAATCTGGAGTTGCCGGGCCCCAGGGCGCCAGATACATGTCAATATTGATCCAACCAGCTCGTATATCAGAGCCACAACCAAGATGGAGCTTCAGGTTTTTTTTATTCGATAAAGCCCGGAACCGCAGGAAGGATATCGGCGTACTAGCCGCAAGCAAGGTCTCCTTTAGCAACCCGAGCACGGCAGCCGCGAAGGGTCTGCGCATCCGCTCTCGAATTTTCCGTTTGACCTTTGAGTCGAACAAGCCGGGCATAAGAGTGTTAGCTACCCGGTAAAGATCCTGCATGTAGTGCTCCATTCAAAACTCAAACCGATTTCGTGTCGCGTCAGTTTTGCCTCCGGTCACTTTACTCTAAAGACCGGCTGATCTGGCAAGTATCGTCACGGTGTTAGGCAGTTAATAGTGACAACTGGGCAAACTCGATCTCGCGTATATAATGCCTCGCGGCCGCCGCCAGCGCGGCCAAATATTAGCTGGGATATTGCTCGAGTCGCGCAGGTTGCTGGTGAAATAGATTCCCCGGCCAATAAAGGTGGTGAACCATGAACAGTTCCGGCTTTTATGACGAGATGGAGATTGAAGCTCTTGGCTTTTCCGAAATAGGTGAAAACGTATCGATAGATCGCACGGTCAAATTCTACGGCGCAAACAAGATCTCCATCGGGTCAAATACGCGGATCGACGCTTACTCGGTTATCAGTGCAGGCGCGGAGGGTATCTCAATTGGCAATCATGTCCACATAGGGGTTTTTGTATTCCTGACGGGCGCGGCCCGAATTGAACTAGATGACTTCTGCGGAGTCTCTGGACGGGTCTCGATTTATTCATCCAATGACGATTACCTCGGGGACGCGCTAACCGGACCGACAGTCCCGGACGAGTATCGAAAAGTAACCAGTGCGCCTGTTATAGTCGGCAGACATGTGGTGATAGGTGCAGGAAGCGTGGTATTGCCGGGAGTTACGATTTCTGAGGGTGCATGTGTAGGTGCTTTGTCACTTGTGAAAAGGGATGTTCCGGCTTTCTCCATCATAGCCGGATCGAAGGGAGAGGTGGTGGGACAGAGAAAACAGGAATTTCTAAAACTTGAAGAAGCGTTTCGCGTGGCGAACAGGTCCTCGACCAAACTTCCCTTCTAAGATGATCGGGTGACTGCGATGGCGAATGTCCTGATAATTGACTTGAGCTCGTAACACAGCATAGAGAACTAGTCGCTTTGATCAGGACACTCACCACCCTCGTCCCACTTCAATTTTTTCAATTAGCACACCGCGCGACACTTTTCAATATCGTGTCGAATCTACCGTAGGTCAACGCCCGGCTGCCTAGTAATTTTCCTTAATGACGGGGTTGCCTACCACGTTACCACCGTCGTTGTCTGCGAATACGAGGTGGAAAGTGCGTATATTTACGTTACCCGAGAGGTTTCGGATCGCGGCGTTCGAACTTTGTGCAATCACGGTATTGGAGATGACTCCGCCACTTACCTCTTCAAACTGGATGCCATTGCCAAGGCCAGGCGAAGGACTCGATTGCGCAGTCCCAACTCGGCGGCCAGTGTTAATGATGTGACTGTTGTTGACGATCAAACGCGAGAGAATTCTTGCTCGTATTCCGATGTCGAGGTTGTTTTCAAATCGGCAGTTGTCTACATATACGCGCGAGCCGTTCACGATCTCGAGCCCTACAAGGAAGTTCCTCACAGTCAGGTTTCTTAGCGTCACTGTACCTGGTATATCGACGTAAATTCCGCTGGTGCCTTGTCGACCATTGTTTCCGCCGGCCGGGTCACCCTGCAATACCGCGTCAATGTTTGCCTCGACTCCGGGGGCGGCCTCGATTTGTACATGCCCGGCGCTACCAGTCTGAATAACAACAACCTCTGCAAACCGACCGGACCTAACGATAATAATGCGACCATTGAAATTCGCGCCCGTTCCGGCGGCAGCGCCCGTTCCGGGTCCTAAGGCTCCGGAAATCGTGCCGAAAATACGGTCCGCGCCGTCGGTGTCTTCTGCCGTGCCGATGCGGCCATCACCATCATAGTCGCCGCACGCATTAATATTAACGATCGTAGTGCCTGGCACGGGACTGTCACAGTTTCCCTCTACCAGCACCGGATGATTGGCGGAAGCTTGCTCTCCGCTCAAAAGGGTTACACCTGCGATCACAAACAGCAATACGAACAAACATACTGACCATCTGGGCGGATACTTCATAGCACTCCTCCTTCAGGGACAGATTGTTCTCCCTGGGTTCAACGGTTTTTTGTTAAGTGGAACTTAGTTGGCGCATTGTAATCCATTTCGTATCAGGTGAGGAGAATTCTTGATCGAGGCATCTTGCGATCTAAATTCTCTCTTAGGACGGTGTTTCGTATTAAAAGCGTAAGCCGGCAAGTCGAAGCAAGTAAGTGGTAGACAAGCGAGGACGACCAGTGTGGTATGTCTACAAAAGCGAAAAGGCGCGACAGTTTTTGGACTGTCGCGCCTAATCTTATGTGGTCACTGTCCTCACCCCAGCAACCACTTGGATGGAAGGATTCACCAACCATCTAGTTGGGCATACTATATCGCGCAATTCCCGGATTGGCAATCCGGCAAAACACGAAGAGCCAGCCGATAGATTTTCCGGGATTTACGCGGCTTAGAACCTCAGGAAATACAACCTGGCACAAGCTGGCGGTGGGACGGGTGATTTGGCGCTCAGCTTCGCCTACTTCGCTTCCGGTCTCTCAACCTTCCATACGGGGTCCTTTCCCACAACCTTTCCATCTCCGAGGGCATCGGACAACAGCTGCTTTCCTCTCCCGCTTGCAAAAGTAATAGACTATTGCTAAACCTCGTGATGAAATGCCGCTAATGGAGATGATAATGAAAACTTTTCGACATGCCGTCTACGCCCTCCTTCTAGCCCTGGCTCTGGTTGTCCCAATTGCCGCCGACACAATCCGACTCAAGGACGGCAGCGTGATTCGAGGCCAGGTAGTTGGCTTTAAAGACCAGCAGTTTACGGTTTTGATTGGGTCCGGCGCTCAGGGTCGCCGAAGCCGCACCCTTATCTACGTAGAAGACGTCGAGTCGATTGAGTTTGATTCCGCGACCACAGCCGCCGCCCCAACTCTGGCAAATGAAGACCGTCCCACGGCGGACAATACCCCGACCCCTGATTATCAGCCTCCCAGAACAAACCAGCCCGCCCGCCCGAGCACCACGGTGCCGTCAACCGGGAATGCACCTACATTTTTTACAATCAAGGTGTCAGTTCGAGCCGACAACACAAATAATGGTTGGACAAATACTGGGCTGGTGGTGCGGAAGGGTCAGCGTCTGCGAATCAGCTCAACCGGTCGAGTCTCTCTGGGGGGTGGCCGCTTTTCGACTCCAAACGGCATCCCAGGCGCCGATAACGATAAACTGATGCGCAATGAAGCCACCGGCTCTCTTATTGCCGTAATTGGCGACGATAATGACGATTTTCTGGTGATCGGAACCCGGCGCGATTTCGTGGCACAACGGGATGGCGTGTTGTTTCTGGGTGTAAACGAAGGCAACCTGAACGACAATACCGGTACTTACGATGTGGTGATTGAGGCTGAAGCCGGAGGCTCTCCCAGGTAGAGTTGAGGCAAACTTCGTTTGCGGAATCCGCATCACACTCAAGTATCCGACAGTGTGTGAAAGTGTGGATCAGACAATTCAGTCCTCGTCCCTTTTTCGCCTTATCTTTAGCAGGTGGTTTTCATGAAACTCTCCAGGTTAGCTCGGTCTTTTTTTGTAATGCTTGTGGCCTCGAGCCTGCTTGGGAGCCTTACCTTCAGCTTCGCCTTTGGGCAGTCACGCCGGCAGCCGCCGGTAAGTAACCAGAAAAAGAACCAGCGACCCCAGCCGGGACAAAAGCCGGAGGAAGAACCGCTGCCACCGGACGTGGTCGGCAAGCCCCAGGAGGCCGAGAAGATCACGGTGTCCACCCAGATCGTAAACATCGACGCGGTGGTCTATCACAAGAAGAGTGGGCAGATTGTTACCGGGCTGAAGAAAGAGAACTTTACAATTTACGCTGATGGCGCGCAGCAAGTGATTACAAACTTCGCCACGCCGGAAGCTCCCATCACCGTCGCAATGGTGGTTGAATACAGTAAATGGACGGAGTTGTTTGGCCTTTATGGAAGTGGCGGATATGAACCGGGCACTTACGAAGTGATACGACCGATGGCGATGTTCCTGCAGCAGTTTATTAAGCCGCCAGACGATTATGTTTCGGTCGTAGCTTTCGATATTCGTCCGACGCCCCTTACTGACTTCACCAACGATCCCACCCGCATCAATCAGGTGATCTCGTTGTTGCTGCGGAATTATCCGGCGTTTCGCGAAACCAATCTTTTTGATGCTCTAAAGTTCACCTTAATCGGGGGACGCGGAGATTCGGTCGTCCTCGACAACACCGAAGCACGAAATTCCGACTACTCGGGCATGGTGAGCGTACAAGGACGCCGCCGGGCGGTGATACTTATTGCCTCCGGCATCGACACCTTCAGCAAGATCAACTACGGCAACGCTCGAAAGATTGCCCAGAACGCCGGTATCCCCATCTACATAATTGGGATTGGCAATCTCTTTTTCAAGAAATACGAGAGCCAGCTTGACGCTGTCGATAGTTTGAGCGGCATGCCTGGACGAATGACCTGGCTCCAGGCCCAAAACACGCTCAAGACTTTGGCGAAGGAAACCGGTGGAGCTTACTTCCCGTACACGTTTGAAGGTGAACTGCCTAACGTTATTTCATCAATCAATGGGCTCCTGCGGAGCCAGTACAGTCTGGCGTTTAATCCAGGCGATGTGCGCGATGGCAAGCAACACAAGTTGAAGCTCAGCGTTGATGTAAACGGCGACGGCACTTACGATGATAAGGAGTACATCATTCAAGCTCGCCAGTTCTACAACGCGCCTAAGCCCGACGGCACCATGGCTCAATAACCTTTAGTACAGTAGAAGAATAAAAGGCGGCGAACGGAATAGTTCGCCGCCTTTACAATGTCCGACACACTATCAGTTTGTCGTGTGGAGGTAGGGTGTACCTGATGCCTTATCTTGACTCTTGCCAGACAGCGACAAACTGAAAGTGTGTCGGACAGTCGCTCGCGATGTTACGCTTTCGCTGTGCGAAAAACAGATGTGATAGTGATTGGCGGTGGCGCGGCAGGTCTTTTCTGCGCGATTGTGGCCGGCAAGCGTGGTCGTAAGGTCGTGGTTCTGGACCACGCAGAACGCATAGGCAAGAAGATTGCCATCTCCGGTGGCGGGCGTTGCAACTTTACCAATCTGTACGCCAACGCCGAGAACTTCATTTCGGATAACCCGCACTTCTGCAAATCGGCGTTGGCGCGTTACACGCCAAACGATTTCATTGCGCTGCTGGAGAAACATGGCATCGGTTATCACGAGAAGAAGCTGGGCCAACTGTTCTGCAACGAAGGTTCGAAACGAATCATTGACATGCTGTTAACGGAATCCCGCGATGCAGGCGTGGAGATTATCAGCGAATCGAAAGTGCAAAAGGTTAACAGGAAAGACCGTTTCGAGGTTGAAACTAATCATGGGCTATTAGCCGTGCATTCGCTCGTTATTGCCACTGGCGGACTTTCGATTCCGCCGCTCGGGGCGACGGATTTCGGTTATCGCATAGCGCGCGAGTTTGGCCTTGCCACTCGCGATCCCTGGCCGGCGCTGGTTCCCTTCACTCTGTCGCCACAGCTTCAACAGGAATTAGCGCCTTTAAGTGGCATCTCCATCGACTCCATCGTAAGTTTTGAAAAACAGCAATTCCGGGAAAACATTCTCATCACGCATCGCGGCATGAGCGGGCCCGCGATTTTGCAAATCTCTTCATATTGGCGCTCCGGCTTACCAATCACCATCAACCTGTTGCCTGATGAGGAGGCACTCCCACTCCTTCGCGACCAAAACAATAGAGAAGTAACGCTTGTAAACCTTCTCAGCCGATTTCTGCCGCGGCGGTTTGCACAATCCTGGTGTGAGCTTAACGCGGCGTCACAACCGCTCAAACGTTACGCGCCCGCCCAGCTTGTCGAGATTGCCGAAAAGCTTAACCGCTGGCAGATCATTCCGTCTGGAACTGAAGGCTACAAGAAAGCCGAGGTGACGGCCGGAGGAGTTTCCACCAATGAGCTCTCGTCGCACACGATGGAAGCCAGGAAAGTTCCCGGACTTTACTTTATCGGAGAGGTCGTAGACGTTACCGGACAACTCGGTGGCTACAACTTTCAATGGGCCTGGGCGTCAGGCTACGCGGCGGGACAGTGCGTGTAACTTCCAACCGAGCACCTTGTTTACCGTTTATTGTTGATAGGCCTTCTCTCAAACGCGGCACGGGCTGCCGCAAGCAGCGCAATCGCTCGAGGGGATTCATTAGTGATGGTTCTCGCGATGTCGACGGCTCGGTACAGGTCCTCTTTCGCCAGCGTCCCAATAAGGTCGGGTAAGCTACTACTGGGAGCAGCGACCTGCATCATCACAATGTTGTTCCTGCTTTGAAAGCTGACAGATATTTCATTCTCTTCCCCAGTATAAGACGTTGATCTGTTGAGCGCTTTGATTGCATCGAGAATCTTGTCCCATTTTCCTGCCTGATCAATCTCTCCCCCTCGTCTTGCGATGGCAACCCATGCTTGGCACTTGTTACAGGTATACGTCCGGCTTCTCTTGCGGCCTCAAGGATCAAATCCATCGCTTCGTCGAGCCCGGAAGACTTTGACAGCGCTGCTGTTTCAGAGTAAGCCCAGGCCCGCTGAAGATAGGAGAGTTCACCCGCCCGTGCAAAAAGTAGAGCTTTTTCCGACTCATTCTTTTGGAGGGCGTTGCTAACCAAAACAAAGTCAACGAAATTGCGGACGTTCTTCTTCAACTCTCCCTGTTCGATCTTGTCGGCAAACTCGCGGGCCTTAAGCTGGTTCTTCATTGCCGCCGCTCGCGCAGCCATCGCATAGAGATGATTGCGCTCGTTGGTGTTTGAGGCTCCATCAATACGACTTAGCGCGTCCTCCGGGTCGTCCTTTTTTTTATCGTTCGAATTAAATCCGGCGTTTAAGAACTCACGTTGTGCCGCTGGTATGACCTCGTTAGTTCCCTCGGCCAGCTTATTAAGCCGCACGTGAAGGGCAGCGGAAATGCTCGGGTCATTCTGCTCGAACAGAGGTAGCAACCGCTTAATAGTAAAGTATGTTCCGGCAAGGCCCGCGGAAGTTAGTTGCAATTCTGCCGGCTCAACAGGACGAAGTAGAATTTGGCTCGTTACGAAGAAAAACTTTGCGCGCAGTGCAGCCGACAACTGCGGAGGCGCCAAGGGCGTCGGTGTCCAGGGATTCATCACCAACCCGTTTCGAGTCGAGGTTACCAATACTCCAGGAGTGAAAACGTAGGATGAAAGAAGGGAGACGGCAGTAGCATCCGCGATCGGATCGTTGCTCATCCGCTCAAGTAGAGAGGAAAACAATTTATCGGCCGCTCCTGCGTTTTTCTGCCGCAAAAGGACCAGGAAGATCACGCCGTGAGACGTGACTCGATTGAGGCCCGGCTCGGCAAACAGCAACGCCTTCTCAGTCGCGCCATTTTCCAGGAGTTGTCGCGCTACTTGCAGCCGTTTCACTACTCCATGTTAGCCTCCCCACTAAGGTGCCAGTGAATTAATGGTTAATGATTTACAATCCGGGTAGATGCAAAAACGATCTCCCGCAAAACTAAGCAGTCTCGCCGAGTAGAACCCCATATCACTATTTATTTGCAACAAACCCAGGCACAATTTGAGCATTGCACACACTTCCCGGGGTTAGGACAGCAGACCAAGCCATCCGGGCAGGTAGCGCATCCGCACTTAGCTTCAAGTTCGAAGTCATCCTCTGCGGGCGCAGCTTTGAGTTGACATGTTGCTCCTCGACTGCTCATTTTTCGGTGCTGCTGCTTCTCATCCGCCATAAAGGCGCAGACGAAACTCATCGTTGAACGCCGCGATCTCCGGACGTCTATCTGAAAACAGCCGCGCCTCGCGCAACACCATCGGCAGTCCGCCCGGAGTCAGTTTCACCCCATAACCCGGATTCGTGAATATCGCCGTGAGCTGCGGATTCAGTCGTTGAGTCACTCCATAGCGAATCGCCTTTTGGGCCACTGGTGCAAACCCCGACGTTCGGCGCGGATTAATGAGCTCAATGGAATGGTCGAAAATGTGAACCCGGCTGGTCTGGTCGCGAATCGCGAGGTCACGATGGACAATCAAATTGCAAACTGCCTCGCTTACAGATCCGCGATGATAGTTTGCACGCGCCGCAACCGGACTATCTTCTACGGCGGCGGGAAACTTTCTCGGACGCGCGTCCCATAAGTCACAGTAGCGGCCGATGAAGCGCAACGCCGATTCGTAGAGGCTTAAAAGGTTTCCTTCGAGATTAATGCGTTCGATGACGGGCGCCTGCACCGAGTCTCCGGCAAACCTGGTCGCGGATATTGACGAGCGGGGCAAGAGGGCCGCGACTCGTTCGTCTCTTCCAAAAAGAAGCAAACCGGCGACAGTGGGAACTATCTCGCCTCGATACTCCGTCGCCAGGAGAAGGTCGCGTTCCAGCACAACGGTCGTGGGATAGCCGCTCGCGCTTGCATTATCAAAAGCATCGCCTTCAAATTCGCGAAGGAAGCTCCATAAGTGCGCTTCGTCTATGTCGGCAATGGTCGCTTCCAGCGCCGCCAGGTTTTCGATCCGCGTGGGTCGCGAATCGTCGAACAATGCTGCAATTTCCTCAGCCGTCGCTTCTCGTTTCTCTGAGCCAAAACGCAGATAGAACCGTCCATCGTGTGTTCGATACGGACGCCGCTTCGCTTCAATATCGAGAGCGACTATGCGCCGTCCGCTATCAAAAGCAATCCGATCGACAAATGGGAAAAGTGGCGGCTCGACATCTTCGCGGCAAATCCGCACTAACTCATCCTGAACGCCCTCCGGATCATCCACTCCTTCTATCCTTAATTGGTCGTTAACACCGAATATCATCACGCCGCCACCCGTATTTGCCATGGCGACGATCTCCTGCGCGATCTTTTCCGAGTTGGAAAGTTTGACCTTCAACTCGAGAAACGTGTCTTCGCCCCCGCGTATTAAACGCAGAAGTTCAGTTCTCGAAGTTTGCGGAGCTGGAGTGGAAAGAAAATACTCTTGAAAGGAACGTTCAGTAGCGGGTTCGTGCCGCTGGTTACTACGAAATCTTCTGCGAGCCATTTTTGTGTTGGCGGGGCCGCTTCCCTTTTGCCCGCCCGGATGTCCAACACAGCCGGGACATCGCTGGAATTAGGTTTGTTAGAACACTTTCAAACTTAGTCGACGCCCGGATCATTTACAGCCTCGAGCAGTTCCAGTTCCTTCTGCTGAAGTAACTCGCCCTGGGCCCCGATCACGCCCACGTAAAGACCAATTGAAAGCAGTGCCAGGAACGCAAGTGTAGCATACACAACGGGCAGACTCTGTGCGATGAACCCTGCTGCAACCGCGGCAGCGGGCGGAACCATTAGCACCACAATAATTGGTATTAGAAGTAACCCTACGGCGCCTGAAACATTGAGCCGGGTGCCAAACTTCATGCGCTTTGGAAAACGCATTGACAGCCAGTTGCCCATTACCGACATTAACGGGGCGTAAATAACAAAGGTTAGACCTGCAAATAGCAACGCCCTCCACGTGACGTCTCTAAAGATCAATTCATTAACGATTAATAACGCCGCGCAAAAAATGAAAGTTACGATTGAGGTGGCAATATTCTTCCCCACCAGGATGTAGCTGCGCTTGATTGGGGAGAGCACGAGCGTTCGCATTCCCGAATGCTCAAAAGCAAATAGATTGAATGAGACTCCAGAAAGGATCAGGAACGTGTATAGAACCCCTCCGGCGGCCATAATTCCCTCGCCATAAATCAGCATGTCTCTCACGAAACTGTTGGTTCCCGAGTCAATACCCGGACGTCCAAACTCTCGCCGGTTTAATAGTCTCACCACAATTAGGATCAGGGGCATCGCAGCCATCATTCGAAGCTGCGCGTTGCGCAACATGTAACGCAACTCCTTCTCGATGACCGCGGAGACTTGTCCCGGCGCGAGCGGAATTTCCCAGCCCGTGTAAGACTGGAGTGTGACCGCTTGGGTAACGCCTTTGTGCCGTCGTCCACTCTTTCCGCCACCCAGAACTGCTCGTTGCGCCAGCCAATAAGTTATGACGACAAAGATTGCTGTGTAACTACCAACGACGATCAGCGCGAGGAAGAATTCCATGATGCCGCCCGTCCGTAGTCCGCGAGCCAGCGCAAAGGCTATTGCTCCCGGCGGTGTCCAGCGCAAGATTGAAATCGACTCCACGCGATGGAAGAGAACGGGACCGGCCTGTGCGAGTAAAAGGCCTGCCAGCCCGGCCACGGTGCCGATCAGAGCCAATAAACTTTCGCCTCGGCTTCGCTTCTTCTTGAATAATGAATTGGTTGAAGTAGAAACCCATTTCGACAACACGAGGCCGAACACAGCTGCACCCAAGCCGATCAGAATTCCGGCCGCTAAGTTTCCCTGAGCCAATCCCGCGCCCGCCCCGATCGCGAGCATTGATGGAATCGCAAACACGGAAGGGATGCTGGCGATCTCGCTAATAAGATCTACCGCGAAAAGCTTGCGTAGGCTAATTGGGTAAAGAAGCAGATGACCAGGGTCAAACTTTCTGCTGCTGCCGATGCTTATAGGTATAGTTGCCCAAATCAGGTAGGACATGGAGAAGATCGAAAAGAAGATAAACTCCGCGGACGGAATTGGCCGCTCGCCGGATGCTGTTTGGAGGTGAAGAAGTTCAAAACCAAGTCGTGGTGACGTTAACGCATAAGCTAAAACACCCAAACCGAGGGCCACTGAAACTGAAAGTGCGAGTGCCGCCAGCATTCCCAGGACAGACGCAATGCGGTTCACAACCGCTTTTGAAGAGCGAAGCGAATTTCGAAACAGCTTCCACTTGAGCCAGATGAGTGTGTGTAGTTGGGACACGGAAAAACAGAAGTCAGAGGTCAGAAGTCAGGAGTCAGAAAAAAGAAAGAGCGAACAGCAAAAACGCGAACAGCTCGAACGGTGGATGGAGTATAGAATGAAACGGGTTTGTCAGACGACCTTGCTAGACTGGCGCGCGAATCTGAAGTACGCGAGCATAGAATGGATGGATTGTGTTAGCTCCTTGTTGAGATCTTCTGACTTCTGACTTCTGAGTTCTGACTTCTGATTTTCCAATGCCCTTAACCGCTTACATCGGCCTCGGATCAAATCTTGGCGACAGAGCTGGCAATTTATCTTTGGCGGTCCGAGGTCTAAACGAGGCAGGACTGGAAGTGGTTAGGATGTCGAGTATCTATGAAACCGAACCGTTTGAAACTTTCCCTCAACCCGCCTATCTGAACATGGTCGCTGAGCTCGCTAGCAACAGACTGCCCTCGCCCGAAGAAGTGATGGCCCGTTTGCTTGAGGTGGAAACGTCGATTGGCAGAGTCCGGGAGATTTCAAAAGGTCCTCGATCAATCGATCTTGACCTGCTTCTCTATGGTAAAGAAACCCGCGACACCGAGTCATTGAAACTACCGCATCCCCAACTTCATCGCCGCCGCTTTGTGCTCGTGCCTCTGGCTGAGCTTGCGCCCTCGTTTGTTCATCCCACTCTCAACCAAACAGTAAGTGAACTTCTCACGGCGCTCGACGATGCGTCGGAAGTGAAACTCTGGCAGCCTGAGTTGTAACGCAAACTGTTAATTTGCGGATCTTGGCCAAAGATAGAGCTTGAAATAGACGGGCGGGTAACGCATCGATAAGCAAACTAACAGTTTGCTTTACACTTGTTTTCGTTTTGCCGTTATAATGGGCCCACTTGCTAGAGCGCCTTACACATTTCCAGTCTATTTGTTCCCAACGCAGGCTGAAGTTTGCGTTTCGATCGATAACCGTCCATCCGATTGGCCGCCCCTAGGCGCGCCCGAGAGCTGAAAAATGCCTTATCTGAAGCCAGAACGTCCCGAGAAGGTTAATGCCCCGTCGCTGAAAGCAAGCAAACAGCGCGGCGAGCGGCTCGTGTGTTTGACCGCCTATGATTTCCCAACCGCACGCATCGTCGACGAAGCAGGTATCGACATAATTCTTGTAGGCGATAGCCTCGGCAATGTGGTTTTGGGTTATGGCAATACTGTCCCCGTCACTCTGGAAGAAATTCTGATTCACTTGAAAGCGGTGCGAAGAGCTGTCCAGCGCGCCCTGTTGGTTGCAGATATGCCTTATGGTTCGTTTCACACCGGCGCCGACGACGCGGTCAGGAATGCGTTGCGGCTGGTGAAAGAAGGCGGCGCTGAAGCTATCAAGCTCGAGGGCGGCCACAAACGCGTGCAGCTTGTGAAGCGTCTGGTGGACGAAGAGATTGCCGTGATGGGCCACATCGGACTCACGCCACAGTCGATCAATAAGCTGGGAGCTTACCGCGTACAGGGAAAAACCGCGGAGGCCGCGCGACAGTTGCTGGATGATGCTAAGGCATTGGAAGACGCCGGCGCCTTCGCGATTGTTTTGGAAGTTGTACCACGTGAGATCGCCAGGCTTATTACCGAAAGCATAAGTATTCCTACCATTGGCATCGGAGCTGGCGCCCATTGTGACATTCAAGTGCTGGTGCTACACGACATGCTTGGATTGTCGTTTGGAAAACTTGCGCGCTTCGTTCGTCCGTATGCAAACCTGCATGACGTAATGACTGAAGCCGTCACTCGATATGCCGACGACGTCCGCAGCGGTAACTATCCGTCGGAGGATGAGTCGTATGCTCTGCCGGCCGAGGCTGCGGAGGAGCTGAATATCAACACACCAGCCAAAGAGCCCGGAAAGTCCTGAGTCTCCCTCGAATAAACTATGGAAATCATCAATCGCCGCCAGCGTATGAGCTCCGTCGCGCGCAAAATTCGCCGCGACCAGGATCGAACCATCGGCCTGGTGCCAACGATGGGCGCCCTGCACGAAGGACATCTGAGTCTTGTCAGAGAAGCGCGACGCATGTGCGACGTCGTTGTGATTTCTGTCTTTGTAAATCCTGCGCAGTTTGGTCCAACCGAAGATTACGAGCACTACCCGCGCGATCTAACTAAGGATACGGCGCTGCTCACCGACTACAACGTTGACTATATTTTTGCACCTGCAGCTGAAGAGATTTATCCAAAAGACTTCTCCACTTATGTAAACGTGAGCGGACTCTCGAAGCCTCTGGAGGGCGAAACCCGGCCCGGTCACTTTCGCGGTGTCGCCACGGTGGTTGCAATACTTCTAAATACGGTGCGCCCGGACTTTGCGTTCTTCGGCCAAAAGGATGCGCAGCAGGCGGTGATTATCAAACGAATGGTTAAGGACCTGGCTTTCGACACCGAGATAGTTGTCTTGCCCACCGTGCGCGAGGATTCGGGCCTGGCAATTTCTTCACGTAATCTTTACTTGAAGCCTGAAGAACAGGAATCCGCGGCGGTGATTCACCGCGGGCTGATGAAAGCAAAGGAAGTCTTCAAAAAGGGCGAACGACATGCGTCCAAGCTTGAGGAGCTCGTTCGCACAACTATTGAATCCGAGCCCCGCGTCCGCGTCGACTACGTGAACATTGTGGATGCCGAAACACTTGAGAAGCTGGACAAAGTTGATGAGCGGCCCACCCTTATTGCGGTCGCTGCATATGTGGGGAAGACGCGTTTGATTGATAATACGATGTTGAACAAAGCGAAGAAAGACGCCGGTGCGCCCAAAACATAAGCACCAGGGATTTTGTGCTATATTTCCAATCTCAGAGATAATAGGAAGTGGCATGAGTACTACTAAAGAAGACGCGATGGAGTTGATTTCCCGCCTGCCTGAAGAGGTTACCTGGGAAGACATCATGTATCGCCTCTATGTGAAAGGGAAGATCGAAGAAGGTATTAAGGCCGCGGAAGAGGGCCGCGTAGTATCTCACGATGCAGTGAAGAAGCTCTTTGCACGCGAATGAAGCAGATTGTCTGGACTGACCCCGCCATAGAAGACCTCCGCGAATTACACGCCTACATCGCCAGAGATTCCGAGTTGTATGCCAGTGGATTTGTGGAACGGTTAATCTCGGCGACAGAAAGACTAGCTGATCACGCTGAGATGGGACGCGTCGTGCCAGAGTCAAATAATGACAGTATTCGCGAACTTCTTTATCAAAACTATCGCATAATCTATCGGTTGAAGGACGACCATGTCGAAGTGCTTTCGGTACTCCACGGAGCAAGAGATCTCAGTGGGAGGCCAGCGGCACCGTGGGAAGTTAGTTGACTCAGATGGTGATAGGAAAAGAAAAAACTCACATCCGGTTTACCCTAAACGGTGAGCTGGCGGAAGTCGCATTCGCGCCGCATAAAACGTTGCTCGAAGTGTTGCGCGAAGATCTCGGGTTGACCGGAACGAAGCATGGATGCGAACTCGGCGAGTGCGGCACGTGCGCGGTGCTGGTTAGCGGCCGTTCGATTCTTTCCTGTTTGATGCTTGGCCTTGATGCGGAAGGCCAGGATGTTAAGAGCATCGAAGGCATGGCAACGGGCGCACAACTTCATCCGCTTCAGGAAACTTTCGCCGATACAGGCGCCGCGCAGTGTGGTTACTGTTCGCCGGGATTTCTGCTGGTTGCCGAAGAGCTATTGAAGAAAGATCCGAACCCTTCGCGCGATGTAATCAAGGAAGCTTTGTCTGGCAATCTTTGCCGCTGTACTGGCTACATCAAAATTTACGAAGCGGTTGAATTGGCCGCGGCGCGCATGCGTGGTGAAGAAGCCGAGTTGCCGCGTGAGAGTGTTTATGGATTGGAATAGAACTAGCCGCAGATTAACGCGGATTCGCGCGGATGAATACGCATCCATGACTGCCCCTATTTTTCTGATCTGCGCGTATCCGCGTTAATCCGCGGCTAATACCTGGTCCAATGGCTAACAACGGAAACAACAAACACGGCAAGCCACTTAATGTAGTCGGGAAGCCATTCCGCAAAGTTGACGCGCGGGCGAAGTGCGTGGGCCAGACGAAGTTTGCCGACGACATCGTGCTGCCGAGAATGCTCTTTTGCAAAATCCTTCGCAGCCACTTACCTCATGCGCTAATCAAAAGCATTGACGTGTCGAAGGCAGCGGCCTTGCCGGGCGTGGTTGGTGTGATCACCGGCAAAGACCTGCCGATCTCTTACGGCATTCTTCCAGTCAGCCAGGACGAACATGCGCTCTGCATCGACAAGGTTCGTTTCATCGGTGATCCGGTGGCCGCCGTGGCAGCGATTGACGAAGACACCGCCTTCGACGCGATGAATCTCATCGAGGTCGAATATGAACCGCTGAATACCATCTCGTCGATCGACGAAGCGATTCTCATCGACGAACCTCGCATCCACGAATACGGCGATGAAGGGAACATTCACAAGAAAGTTTCGCTCGAATTCGGCAACGTGGAAGACGGTTTCGCTTTAGCGGATCTTGTGCGTGAAGATGTTTTCTTCTACGAAGGCAACACGCACCTGCCGATGGAACAACACGCCGCAGTCGGCAACTTCGACGCGGATAACAAACTGACTCTTTGGAGCTCTACGCAGACGCCGCACTACGTACACCGCGCGCTCGCGAAAGTATTAGAGATGCCGGCGAGTCATATTCGGGTTATTGCCACACCCAACGGTGGCGGGTTTGGCGGCAAGAGTGATCCCTTTAACCACGAAGTCGTTGTTTGCAAACTTTCGATAATGACCGGACGGCCCGTGAAGGTCACGCTCACGCGCGAAGAGGTCTTCTATTGCCACCGCGGGCGACATCCAGTGCTGATGAAAGTGAAGACGGGCGTTAAGAAAGACGGCGCTATCACCGGAATGCATTTTCAGTCGTTCCTCGATGGCGGAGCGTATGGCAGTTACGGCGTTGCCAGTACGTTCTACACCGGAGCGCTGCAAACCGTCACTTATGAAGTGCCGCGATACAAGTTTCAAGGCTTGCGAGCCTTCACCAACAAGCCGCCGTGTGGTCCAAAACGTGGACATGGAACGCCGCAGCCCCGATACGCGCTCGAAGTCCATCTGGATAAGATCGCTGAGCAACTGAAACTGGATCCAGCAGCGATGCGCCGGGCACATCTCGTAAAGCCCGATACAGTCACCGCAAATTACCTGCGCATCGGCAGCATGGGCTTGGGTCACTGCATCGACAAGGTAGTCGAAGGCTCCGACTGGAAAAACCGGTTCTCAGGTTGGGACCAGAACAACCGCAAGCTTCCCTACGGCAAGGGGATCGGCATCGCTTGCAGCTCCTACATCTGCGGCGCCGGACTCCCGATCTATTGGAATAACATGCCGCAATCCGGCGTTCAGCTTCGACTCGACCGCCAGGGTGGCGTTTGCGTGATGTGTGGCTCGACTGATATTGGCCAGGGCTCCGACTCGATTCTGGCGTACATCGTGGCCGAAGTTTTGGGGATCGATCCGTTCGACATTCGCGTGGTTACCGCAGACACGGATCTGACGCCGGTTGATCTTGGCAGTTACTCGAGCCGCGTGACTTTAATGACCGGCAACGCGGCAATTCAGGCTGCTGAACGCGCCCGAGAACTGTTGGTGATGGCCGTGGCGGAAAAGATTGGCGCGCCAATCGAAAACATATCGCTGGCTGAGCGACGTGTTTTTGATGTTGAGAATCCCGAGGTGGGCTTTTCATTCGCCGAGGCTGTGGTCTTAGCCGAATCGAAGTTTGGAACGATAGGAACCGTCGGTTCTTACTCGCCGCCCCGTTCACCCGGCAGATACAAAGGCGCCGGCGTGGGGCCGTCGCCGGCTTACAGTTACTCCGCGGCGGTTGCTGAAGTAGATGTCGATCCTGACACTGGAATCGTGGTAGTCGAACGAGTTTGGATTGCGCATGACATCGGCAAGTCGATCAATCCGATGCTGGTGATGGGCCAGGTTGAAGGCAGCGTCTACATGGGGCTCGGTGAGATCCTGATGGAGGAGATGGTCTATCGCGCCAATCGTAACGTGGTGCACAAGTTTCCATCGCTGCTCGAATATAAGAGCCCGACGACGATGGAGATGTGCGACGTCAAGACTTACCTGATCGAAGATCCAGATCCAAATGGCCCATACGGCGCGAAGGAAGTGGGACAAGGACCGCTACTGCCTGTGCCGCCGGCCGTCGCGAACGCGGTTTACGATGCGGTAGGCGTGCGAATCGACGAAGTGCCAATTACACCTGAGAAAGTGTTGAAAGCGCTGCGCGAGAAAGCAAAGGGACGCGACGGGCGGTTCGGCCCGGCTTCAGTTCCCTCGGTCGAATGGCCTGAGCCGCTGCGCGTACTGACGCCCGCGGAAGGCGGGGACGGCAAAGAGATGCCAAGAGTGGCAGTCCACTCCTAGACGATGCCAAGGAGCTTGCATGAGTAAGAAAAGCACTTCTGACGAGAACGAATTGCCTTCTCAATCTAACCTCTCCACAATCCGTATCGCTGCACGTGGAGCCCGCCGTGCTCAGGTGTTTGCGAATGACACTCAAGAGGGGGCTTCGATTTTGGGAGAGGTAAAAGTAAGAGTTAAGCTCACGAATGCCGTTGATGAGGCATTGGTTCGCCGAGGACTACTAACCGCAGATAAGATCCGCAGCTATGAGGCTGAGGCGTTGGTCGATACTGGGGCGATCCGATCAGTTTTGCCCGTGCACGTGGTGAAGCTATTGGGTTTGGCTACCGTGGGCAAGGCGCGAGCAACTTACGCCAACGACGCCACGGAGGATGTTGATGTCAGCGAAGTCGTCGGAATTGACATCAACGGCCGACGCACAACTGAAGAGACACTGGTCCTGGGTTCTGAGGTGTTGATAGGACAAACCGTGCTGGAAAGTCTGGACCTTCAGGTTGATTGCCGAAATAACCGAGTGATAGGCAACCCAGCGCACCCTGATCAGCCTATTATTAAGATCAAAGGGATCCTGGAGTCGCCCGTGATATCGCGCGTAGCGCTGCATTCTTAAGGCATTTATGTTTAGAGGGCTCAGCTTACTTGTCATAATCGTGGCACTTGCCGGTCTCCCCGCGACCTCCTCCGCGCAGCAGGCAACAAAACAGGTCGCAATTACCTTCGATGACCTTCCTGTGGCCTCGACAGTGCAGACTGACGAGGGTTGGGCACAGATCACGAACAAGCTACTGGGGACAATGAAGCGAAATAAGCTCCCGGTGGTGGGCTTTGTTAACGAAAATAAACTCTATACCAACGATAAGCTCAACCCAAAGCGTGTCGCCCTGTTGAAGGCATGGCTGGACGCAGGATTGGAACTCGGCAATCACACTTTTTCTCATCGTTCTCTAAATTCCACGCCGCTGGCTGAGTTTCAGTCCGACGTTTTGCGCGGAGAAAAAGTCCTGCGCGAACTGGCAAAAGCGAAACGTGCCAAACTTCGGTATTTCCGCCATCCATTCCTGCACACCGGAAGAAGCTTGGAGACACGGCAAGCCTTTGAGTCTTTCATAAATACGCACGGCTACACCGTCGCACCTGTAACAATTGACAACTCCGAATGGATATTCGCGCGTGCTTATGACAACGCGCGGGATGCGAACGATCGGGACGCCATGAACCGTGTCGCGGCGGCCTACATTCCCTACCTGGAATCTTACTTCGCCCACTTCGAAAATTTGTCTGACAAATTGTTTGGCAGAAATATCAAGCACGTTTTGCTGCTGCATGCCAACGCGATCAATGCGGATCATTTTGGAGAATTGGTGGCGATGATCAAAAAGCGCGGCTACACGTTCATCACACTGGAAGAAGCCCTGACGGATAACGCTTATCGTTCTACCGACACTACGACTGGCGCATACGGAATATCGTGGATTGATCGTTGGGCACTCACCCGCAACGTGCCCGCCGGCTTCTTCAAAGGCGAACCACGAACGCCGGAGTTTGTCTTGAAGCTTGCCGGGGTCGAATCTGGATGAAGTTGGACATCCATGAAGCGCACGAAAGATGAAAAATCTGAGCCGACGCCTGAACATGTCGAACTTGTGGTCACGCAGGAGGATTATGAGGCGGGCTTAAAGCGCGGTTGGACGATGACATGCTGAAACCCGGCTCTTATAAGATGAAGCGTGGCGGGTTTCTCAAGCGTCATCCTGAGTTGGAGCGTGAGGAAAACGAGCGAGCCTGATGGGCGGAGTTGGAGTGGTCTTGTACAATGCAGTGGTGCGAACTACATGGATTATTCGAAATAATGAAAATTTTTCGCGACTGACAACTTGCTTTAATCCGAGAAGGAGTCTCTAGCGATGGACGAAATCAAACTGCTTGATGTTGTAGCGCTGATCGAGGATTTGGACACCGAAGGCCTGCGTCGTGGAGAAGTAGGCACGGTGGTCGAGCAGTGGAAAGATGGAGTGTTTGAAGTCGAGTTTAGCGACAATTCTGGAAAGGCCTACGCCTTTGCCGCTTTACGCCCCGACCAATTGATGAAGCTTCATTTTCGAAAGGATGAAGCGGCGTGATGAGTGAATCAGCCGTTAAATGAATGGTCGCAACAGATGGATGATATTCATAAGATAGTTAGCAGAGTCGGGCAGACGGATGCCCAGGTTAATACCGTGAAAACGCAATTGGAAGGAGTCGTTGATAAGGCAATTGTACGCTCTCGAAGTGTTGATCGAGACGCTGTAAAAGAAACGATCGAGGTTACGATCAAATCTTATCTTGCAGATATTCCATTTGGTCAAAAAGTAACTGTGGCTCAGATCGTGAGCGACTTTAGCAACTATTCTCCAGCAATGATTTCAAGAATTCTGTTTGACCTGAGCACGGAAGGCAAAATCAAATTTGATGACCAAGTTAAGACTTGGCGGGACATTTATCCGGCGCTTCGATTTGAGCCAAATCTATGATGCGTCTTCCCAAATTTGAATACCGCGTGCCGCGAGAGATCGTGGAGGCGGTGAAGATCATGGCCGGCACTGGTCCTGAAGGACAGTTTGTTGCCGGGGGGACAGATCTGTATCCAAACATGAAGCGCCGGCAGCAGATGCCCAAGACTGTCATCTCCGTGATGCGTGTACCTGAGTTGAACCAGATAAGCGGTGAGGGAAAGTCAGGAGTTCGCATCGGGGCATCGGTAACCCTCACAGACATCGTTGAGCATCCACTCATCAATCGCGACTATCCCGTGATCGCCCAAGCGGCGCGAACGATCTCGACACCTATCCTGCGCAACATGGGAACGATTGGCGGCAATCTTCTGCTTGACACCCGTTGCAACTATTACGACCAGAATTACGAATGGCGCAAAGGAATCAACTTCTGTTTGAAGAAAGATGGCGACGTTTGTTGGGTGGCTCCGGGAAGTTCGAAGTGCTGGGCCGTGCAGTCGTCCGATCTGGTTCCGGTGATGGTAGCAATCGGCGCGAAGTTTCGTTTGGCATCAACCCTGGGCGAACGAATGATTGATGCGGCTGGGTTCTACAACGATGACGGCATCGACTATTTGAAGAAACGACCGGACGAACTGCTGGTAGATATTCACTTGCCCCCGATCAATGGTTGGCGAGCTTCGTATCAAAAGCTTCGCCGGCGCGGCGCCTTTGATTTTCCGGTCTTAGGAGTGGCGGCTTACATTCAGATGGAAAACAACGGCAGCGACCGCGTGAAGGATGCCCGGATAGTGCTTGGTGGTATTGCTCCATCTCCACTCGACATCACGGACGCTGCCGACGCATTAAGAGGCCACCCTCTCGATCAGGAAGCCATTCATGCAGCCGCGGAAGCTGCTTACGTCCGCGCTCGTCCGCTCGACAACACTGACTTCGTCATGAACTGGCGCAAGCAAATGGCCCGGCAATACACCATCCGCGCTCTTAACGAATTGAAACCCCAATAAGCTAATCGGTTTAGTAGAGAACCTAGATATAAGGTCGATCCACGAACCACACGAAGCGGCGCTAAAGGATCTCTTTGTTTCGAGTGATTTCGTGTGATTCGTGGATCGCATTGTTTTCCCTCTGAATAGACGTTTCCTTTTCCAGGAGCCCTCTAAGCTTCCGCCCGTTAGATATTTGCGTTGTTAATGACAATAATTCGAGCTCATGAGAGAGACCGACCAACACCAACCTGAGAGAGACGACGTAGCCGCGATCATTCTTGCCGCCGGGCGTTCTCAGCGCATGGGCGCGTTCAAACCTCTCCTTCCCTTCGGCGACACAACGGTTGTCGACTCGTGTTTACAGAACCTGCGCGCGGGAGGTGTTGAGACCGTTATCGTGGTTGTGGGCCATCGTGCTGACGAATTGAGAAACCATCTCAAACACTCACGAGTGGTATTTGCCGTCAACCCAGAACCCGAGAGCGAGATGAGCTCCTCCATCACCTGCGCTGTGCGCGAACTCCCTAAGGAAGCGAAGGCTGTGCTCATCACGCCCGTCGATCATCCGGCAGTTCCTTCCGAAGTCGTTTGCCAGCTTATTGACGAATGGGGAAAGGGCCAAGGTCTGGTCAAGCCGACCTGGCAAGAAAGGGGCGGTCATCCGGTTTTAATCGACCTTAGGTTCAAGGATGAGCTTCTTAGGCTGGACTCGAATCTGGGTCTGAAAGCGCTTTTTGATACTCATAGAGACCAGGTAAAACGCTTGCCCGTGGATTCGAATTACATTGCGCGTGACATGGACACGTGGGAAGATTACGCCGCCTTGCACCGGGACGTCTTCGGCGTGATGCCTCCTGAAAAAGCCAAGCCTAAGGAGCCGGGCACTATCGAAGGTTGAACATTTGGCGCGAAAGACGAAATCGCGCCTAAAGACTGGGCCTGAGCTGTCCTGATGGGAGACCAACTAAAAGGTTGCGCCCCTCATCTAAACCATTGCCCCACTCCCCTCGGACGGGCAAAGGAGAGAAATGCTTCACAAATACAGAATCCCCCTGGTGGCCCTGGTTTTGACTTTGCTATTGGGATCTTCTCTTGGGTTGGCCCAGGATCGCGGTCCGGCCGACTTTTCATTGCGTTCGACCGACGGCCAGACGATAACTTCCGACAGCCTGCGTGGCGAGGTCGTTGTCTTGGCATTTGGCGCATCATGGCTACCGCTCTCGAAGGCACAGTTGCAGGGAATCAGAAAGCTCGCCGATGAATACGCTAATCGAGGAGTAGTCGTTTACTGGGTCAGCACTGAGTCGGACGATGCGAAGTCGAAGAATTACGCAAGTGACGCACAACTTCGCGCATTCGCACAGAAGTATGGCCTTAAGGTAACAGTGCTGCGGGACCCGGATGGAGCGGTGTCCCGAAAGTTTGGCGTGGATCAATTACCGTCAATAGTAATCCTGGACAAGAACGGGAAGCCTGTTGGCGAACCAATCGGGGGCCTTGATCCCCAAGGCAATTTGGCCGGTCAACTCGCGTCGCGCCTGGACAAAGTCCTCGACTAAAGTTTCAGCATTCAATCTTAAGGGTCGTCTTGTAACGAGGCGGCCCTTTTTATTTTGTCGTAAAGCAACAGTTGTTTTTGTTCGGCTGTCATTATCAACCTGGAAAAGAAAAGACGGTCTGTCAACGCTTTACAGAACCGGGCGCGGGTAGCGCCCGATACTGGAGGCCTTTCGCATCAACATCGCAGCACAGCGCCTTCATAGCTACTATTTTAGATTGGATGAAGGGTTAGTGAATCCCTCTGGAGGCTCTTTGCATCCGGCGCTACCGCGCTCGGTTCTGTAAATCCATTCTTCACTTGCTCCAACTCCAGGAATCTAATAACTTGCATTCCAAACTTCGAGGCCAACAACTATGCATTTCACCCTCATTAACCCGGAATCACTGGGCCGCCCACGCGGGTATTCAAACGGCGTTTTGTGTGAACCCGGTGGTCGATTGTTGTTCGTGTCCGGCCAGATTGGCTGGGACGAAAAGCAAAGGATTGTCAGTGAAGACTTCGTCGAACAGTTTGATCGAGCGCTCGGAAATGTATTGTCGGTGGTCCAGGAAGCAGGTGGGAACGCCGGCCAGATAGCGCGAATGGTTGTTTACGTGACCAACAAGGTCGAATATGTCGAACAGACGGCCAGTGTTGGCGAACGCTATCGTGCGCGCATGGGGAAACATTTCCCGGCCATGACGCTGGTGGAAGTGAAAGGTTTACTAGACCCGTCGGCGAAAGTTGAAATTGAAGCAATCGCAATCCTGACTTCGTGAGTCGACTTCAACCAGATGCTTAGTCCAA
>DASQKG010000379.1:0-12815 GCA_035630655.1 Pyrinomonadaceae bacterium | reverse complement strand
GCTCTGAACAAACTCAAACTGCCTGGCGATGTTGCTGTTGAGGCAAACGAAATGTAATCCGCGTTCAGGATCATTTGCTGGCGCAGGCTCGAGCGCTTCCGGCACAAACAGGTCCGGACCGTATTCACGACCACGGCGCAGAATGCGATGGAAACGTGTGGGCGCCATTAGATCGTCCCGAATGTCCTTTCGGCCAAAACCGAGAATGCGGACGAGACGAGAAATCAGGCCTTTGACCGGCTGCGGAAAATCGGCGTTGCGGGGGTTGGCCCGCCGAATGTGTGAGCCTATTGGGCATTGATTGCCGCCGTCATCCCCCTGGTATGTGTACTGGTTGTAACCCATGTCCGGTTGATCTGGTCCCACGCCGTCAATCGAATTGCACAACGCCAGCAGGGGCGCTCCATCCACGGTCCGCCCGACCATCGCTTCGGCCAACTTTTGGCGTGCCTGAGGATTTGATCCTGTAGCCGTGTCGAGGAATCGCCAAAAACCGCGTACGTCCTGTTCGAGTTGGCGCATAACCAGGTATGTGCCGTTCCTTGCAAGGTCTTTCTTGTCAGCCTGGTTTTCGGCGGGAAGCAGTTGTGCAGTCATGTCGGTCGGATCAACCAGGGGCCGGTCTGTGTATTCGCCATACTCGTTGGGATAACCAAGCAGAAATTCGCCCAGCGCCAGCATGTTGCTATATTGAAGCTGATCTCCTGAGATCCTTCGTTTGCGATCAAAATCAACCCTCGGTTGGCTTATTCCGTCCACGAAACCGAAAGGCTCTCGTTCCCCAAGCTGCGACGTTGCCAAACGGTCGATTACCTCGAAAGCAGTGTCCCAGTGTTCGCCCTTAACCGACTGCTCCCAATTGGACAGTTCCTGTTTCGCGTAGATCATGATGAGCAGGTGTGGGACCTTTTCTCCATGCCCCCATCGCCAAGAATCTGGTGAGTTGGCGCCGTTGTCACCAAGACGGCGCGACCGGTTTTCGTCCCCAGTCATGCCAGCCACGAATTCCGCGGAGAACCCTGTAATCACACTGTTAGGAACAGCCAGCGCTTCAAGTCCCTGGCTGGTAAACGCAATCTGCAGTGCCCGAGTCGGAGGCGGATTTCTCTCTTCTGCGGTTGTCACCGGCGCGGATGCCAACCACGCACTCGCGGCCCGAACATCCCTTACTTTCACCAGGTGAAAGCAGCACTCGGTCATTCCGCCAAAGCCGTAGCGAACCAGTCCTTGAACATCGCTGTAGTCAATCGAACTCACTGTCATACATTCATTAGAAGAGTGCGAGCCACTGTTTGATCTCTCCATCCGTCATTGACTGTCGCTCAAGCCCTTGGCGGATCAGCGCGTTTCGTCGTAGATCAAAGTTAGTTAAGCCGGGATGCCCGTTGTACCAAACCTCGGTCGGCAATTCGTGGCGGCGAATGAAATCTTTAAACCTCTGCTCATCTTTCGCTCCGTGAAAAACAAGCCAATCTGTTTTTGGATATCCGATTCCATTACTGAAGACCAGGTTTAGTCCGAAGGAAACCTTGTTAATGAAGTCATCCATGTAGCTTTCCAGACTCCCGTCGTAGTTACTACAAAAGATCAAACGCTTCTTGTTGTCGAGAAATACCCAGCGGGCGAAGTGGATTGAAGGAACTCGTGCGAGCTGGCCGCGGTTGTAAATGTGCCGTGTTGTGTATTGGACCAGCCAGAGATAGAACACTAATGTCCAACGGCGAAAGAGACCGGGCTTCAAACTGCCCATAGCGCTGAACTGGTTAGTGACATCGTGGTCCTCCAAATCAGCAAGCTTCCTGGCGTGGGCCGAATCAACACGTGGCGCGATTTCAAGGTCATTTTTTTCCCGCCGGCGAAGTTGGAAAATGAAAAACGGAAGATAAAGAAGGATGAGCGGGGTGAAAAACAGCAAGACCAGCGGGACGCCGATGAGATGCAGTACATTACGAACCCGGCGGATAAATGGTGTCGGTTCCGGAGGCGTCAGCTTTAGCCGCCCGGCGACAACTTCCGATTTCACAAATGCGGCGATGGCTGCGTGAATTGCTCTTGGCGACTGACCGTTGAGTGACGAGGTGTTCTCGTGCAGATTGACCTGAATTGCGTTTCGCAAAGCGTCCTCTTCACGCACCTGGACCATTGTTCGTCCGGCCCAATTTATGTACATCGTAGCGGGACGGTGCTCGTGGCCCTTCATCCAGCTAAGCAAATCGTTGTCTGGACGGAAGTCTTCGCAAAAAGAAAATATCCGCCGCAGCCCCTCGCCGGCCTGCTCGACTAGCTTCTTGAGAAAGCGACCAGCATCGCCGTCGAAATCTCCAAGGAACGCCAAATAGGTCGGGTACTCACGCCTCGGTAATCCATACGCGATGGTAACGTCGTCGAGAGTTTGATCTTCCAGGATTACGAAGCGCGCGAAATGCAGGTCTTCGAGCCGTCCGAAGGGAACGATTTCGTTATTCGGATCCGCCCGTCCCGGCGCCTGATTCATGGAAGACAATAGGCTTCTTAACTCTCCGATGCGCGGAGGGTGGAGAGGCGCAACTACCATGAAACTCGCTTGTGGAGTCATTCTGTAAGACAGACATTGCTGCCTGCCGAAGATGGTCAAGACACCTGTGAGACCGGACGGGCACTGCTAATCGTGAGACGACAGGAATGTCTATCCTTCTGCCCCTGACGCCGAGGCTGTCGGGAACTGTAGTGCGAAATGGATCAGAGGCTTATCGCCCCAATAGACTTTGCCTAAATAGAACCCTTTATCGATTTCTCGGATCTCATCGCGAATCCAGCGCGCGACGAGAGACGTGTCAGAATAATCGAGCACGATGCACTCTTTCTTGTCGTACCAACTCGGCTCCTTGTAGACGCGGGCAATGATCGCGCTTAGACCGAAGGGCAGGATGCGGTTTCTCAGCAAACCCTTCTTCGCATCGAACGTTTTCCCCTGCCATGCAAAGAGGCCAACCATCTCAGCAATCTCCGAACTAAAGCTGGTGCCGTTTGCGACAATAGCGGTGCCTTTAGCTTCGCCGTCCGGAATTTCTCCGGCCTCACTGGCAGCGAAAAGCGCGTCAAGCTGTTCATCTGTCATGTCCAGTAACTCTTCAACTTTGGGGGCCATATTCGGTACCCTCCTTTATCTGTGTTTAGATCGAATCTGGAATGTTCCGAGGCTCATGATCGTAGGAGCTGCAAAACACTGGAGTGCAAATGAGGTCGGGTCCTGCCCGCTCTATTCGCGGTGGTCCAATTATCAGGTTGGACCGGTTGAGTGTTAGAGACGGCAAGACGATATGAGGAGACGTTTCATTTGTCAACGTTTTTGGAGCTCTGTTTACCGCGCCGCAGGGTTGACGGTTAAGGTTTCCTGAGGGGGCCACTGGCGAAGGCGCAATCTCAACAACGCCCTCCACAACGGTTTGGCTACTTCCTCGCACCAATACCTCTTTCGGCAAGTCAGGCCGTCGCGTCGGCGAGGATTGCGTCGGCGGCTTTTTCCGCAATCATGTAGATTGCACTCACAATAAAAAATCCGGGAATGCGAGGAAAGACTGAGGCGTCGACGACTCGCAGCCCCTTGGTGCCATGCACCCGGAAGTTGCTGTCCAGCACACCGTTTTGTTCGCGAGGACCAATCGCGCAGGTGCAGGAAGCATGGTGTCCCCACGCATTGCAACGAACAAAATCTCTCAGTTGTTCCTTCGTCTGGAAGTCCATTCCCGGCGATTCTTCCTCGGCAATTAATCTCTCTTCTCGGAGCGGGGCGCTGAGCTTGCGAACGAATTGAATACCTTCGACCACGGCGTCCAGGTCTGCTTCGCCACCTTCCTCGAAGTAGCGGAAGTTTATCAGCGGAGTGTCGTGTGGATCCGCCGAACGCAATGTGACTTCTCCTTTACGATTTTGAGTGTGCGCCTTGAGAATGCACCATGTCAGATAGTTCAGGCTCTTGGAAAACAGCGCGGAATAGCCAGGGAAATAGCCCTTGAACTGCGCCAGTAATGCCATACAGAAAAGATCGGGAAGGGCCCCTGCATGCTGAGACCGCGTGAACATCGTAAGTACGGCGCCGTTTGTTGCGTAGATTCCGCGCCGCTTCTTCGACCACTCAGCAAATTGGGAATCGGTCTGGTCAAACTTAACATCATTAAAGACTTGCCAGTTGTCCTTCATACGATTTACGACGCCGACTTCATAACGGTCCTGCAGATTTTTTCCGACGCCCGACAGCTCCACCCGCACAGAAATGTTGTTGCTCTCCAGCACATCACGTGGGCCAATACCTGAAAGCATAAGAAGCTGGGGCGAATTAAAAGCGCCGCCGGCCAAAATGACCTCGCGAGAAGCATAGATTTGCCGAAGCTCACCAGGCTGATCGTTTGGCCGCGACTGTGCGCGATAGAGCCGCTCGCCTTTGCGATACTCGATTCCGATCGCGCGATTGTTCTCATTAAAGAGAACGCGTGTCGCCAGCGCGTTAAGCTCGATTCTTAATCGATCGGGGTACCTGCGCGCAATTTCCAGGACCCGCTCACGCGTCCCTGTGCGCGCATGGTTGTTGGTCGTCAAAGGCAGATAGCGGATGCCAATAGAATTGTCCTTAACGAGTCGCCAATCATTTGGATCAAGTTGACCCTCGAATAACCAGCGTACGCGCTTAATTTTCTCGCCGATCCCAAGGAACGCCTCGTGGCCGGAATCGAGGATAAGTTTCGCCAGTGCCTTGTTGTGCATCGCTGACATCGGGATCGACTTCTCGGTACGCAGCCAGCCATTCCACCCGTGTCGCGTAGGGTTGATTCCGACCTTCGCCAGCCAACGATGCAACGGCCGATGATGACAGTTTTCCAACCGTTCAAAATAAGCGCGCATGTTGTCGGCGGCCCAACTCGAGTCGCCGGTGAGCTCGGCGATGTAGTCCCAGTCGGCATTGTGTGGATAGATCAAGATCATCGCGTTATGGGCCGTGCAGCCTCCCAGGGTGCCGGCGCGCGGATATAAGACGCCATTCACCGGCTTTTCATTCCAGTTTGCGTAGTACTTATCGTCCCGACACTGAACTTCGTCGTCGGTATAGTGACGAACAAAGAAGTCCCATTTCATAGCTTCGTTCTCAGAAGCGAAAGCATGAAAGGCGGGTACGTCGTAGTCGCTAGGCATTCGGCTTGTTGCCGCGCGGGAATCGGCGCTCGTGTCCTTCGCATCGCCGCCTGCTTCGAGCAACACCACCGTGCGCCCGGCTTCCGCGAGGCGCGATGCCAGTGTGCCGCCACCTGCGCCTGACCCGACCACTATGTACTCGCAATCAGTTTTGAGTTGGGTTTCGGAAAACATTATGTATTCGGCAAGTGCTTCCGTTAACCGTTTAGTATTCGGCTGATCTCCAATGCGAGTTTCTCGGGCGCTTCCAGATCCACAAAGTGCCCGACGCCTGGCAGAGGCCGCCATTCCACTTCACATCCGGCGTCTTTGTAGCTTTTTAAAGCGACTTTCGAGGAAAGAGCGCCATCTTCGAGGCCCCAGATGAGCGTAACTGGAACGGTAATCGGACTGTCATAGACTGCGGCGAGTTGAGCCCGCTTCCTCGGTATCAGCTGTGTCTTGACCATCTCGCGGTAGTAGTCGATCGGCGGGCGCGCATCAGAGGCTTTCCGGAAGCGTGCAACGAGCTCATCGACGAGCGGCACGTCCATGGTGCCGTTTTTACCTTCACGGAGCGTGAACGAAAGCTTTAGTAGTTTTCTGCCAAGCGCGCTGGAGAGGAAGGCTTCCGGGATCCACGGTAGCTCGAAGAAAGGAACCCACGGTATGCGAAACGGCTGCCAGTCTTCGAAGCGAAATACAGCACGAACAAGGGTTCTCGGATGGGTACAGTTAATGACAACTAGCCTGCGAATGAGACTCGAGTAGCGGTGAGCAAAGATCCATCCGAGCGCGCCCCCCCAGTCGTGCGAAACAATCACCGGTCGATCAAGCCCTAATGCCTCAATTAAGGCCTTTATGTCTTCAGTCAGTGTGAAGACATCATAGCCTCCCCGCGGACGGTCAGTTCCGGGATAGCCGCGCAGGTCGGGTGCATAGAAACGCGCAGCAGGCATCTTTTCCATCAGCGGCCGCCAGCACATCGAACCCTCCGGAAATCCGTGTAAACAAAGAATAGGTGGTGCGTCCTTCGAACCGGAGAGAGCGACATGGAAGGTGATACCGTTCGCCTTTACGTGAAGATGTTCAATACTGGCTGTCATGGTCGCAAGCTCGCGAGGTCAGCAGCGCAAGAGTTTGTGGGCGCGAGGTATTCCTGCTGAATCGGCGAGTGTGTGGGCACTGTAAGCAAATAATGCCAACGTGTCCAGATCTCGAACTAAGATCGCGCAAAGTGATTTGGCTGATGGCGACAGTCTCAGGAAAAAAGGTGCTAGACTGTGGCGGACTTCTCACAGGAATCTCATGAGTACGAAATTTGGACCACGAGTTAATGAAGCTATCCTCGCCCTGGTAACTCTCGAGCATCGCGTCGATCCCTATTTCCGCGACACCTTCAACAAGCTCTTCCAACGTCCGCTCGCAGAGGTTGCGCAGTTACTGCTTCGTTTGCTTCATCGCAACCACGAAACACACCTCTGTCAAGAGATTCCCATACCAGGCGAAGAGGAGATCACCCGGAAGATTAAAGATCACATGGCGCGCTTCACTGCACGAGAGTATGCCGGACGCATTGCCGAGCGCGCAGGCAACACCAAAACCTATGGCGTGGTGCGCGGCGAGTTTCAGGTACGGGAAGATATCCCACCTGAGTTCAAGAAAGGAATCTTCGCCCAGCCAACGCGTTTTCCCGCCTGGATTCGTTTCGGTGGTCCTGGGCCATTATCTCCGCCGGACGTTGAGGATAGCGGAATCTTGAGCATCGGCATAAAGTTAATGGGAGTAGCTGGTGAGACATTTTTACCAGATGAGACGTCGACTCAAGACTTCACTGGGATCAGTTGTCCAACGTTCACTACGCCAAATGTGGTTGAGAACGTAAAGCTTCAGCGCCAGATCTACGCGCGGACTCCGGTTTTCTACTTCATAAACCCGTTTGATTCCCACTACCTCGACATGTTCATGCAAGGCTTATATGCGCGGATGAATACTAGCCCGTTAGAAGTGCGTTACTGGAGTTGTGTTCCATTTCTGCTCGGCGAGGGGCAAGCGATGAAGTTCAGCGTTAGCCCTTGCTCCAAAAAGAAGACTCGGGTTCCATGGAATCCGCCCGATGATTGGCTCCGCCAGTCGATGGCAAATACCTTATCTCAAACCGACGTCGAACTGGAATTCTCATTACAATTGCAAACGGATCCGAGGAGAATGCCAATCGAAGATGCTTCAATTGAATGGCCGGAGCGGCTTTCTCCGTTCGTGCCGGTGGCGAATATCACGATCCCAAAACAGAGCTTCGATTCACCCGAACAGTTCGTTTTCGCGCGGCAACTATCGTACAACCCATGGCATGCAGTTGCCGCGCATCGCCCACTGGGAAATCAGAACCGCGCCCGAAGGGAGATTTATTCCGAGCTCTCGCGGTTGCGGCAGTCAATGAATCACGAACCTCATTTGGAACCCACCGGCTCGGAAGTCTTTCAAGCAACTCCAAATAAATGACTGAACGCGACCTCGCTATCACCTTCGCTGGCGGTGGTAACCGCTCTTTCTATCAACTGGGCCTAATGAACCGCTGGCGCGCGAAAGTCTTGCCACGGACGGCCTGCTTTGCGACGTGTAGCGCAGGTGCCTGCGTCGCAACGTTAATCTTGAGCGGACGAGAAACGGAGGTTAGCGACTACTGGCGAGAACGTTCTCGCGAAATCCGCACGAATATCGAATGGAGACGGTTGTTGTCAGGCAAACGGCCAACGCCGCACGAGCCCCTCCTGCGAGGAATGCTACTTTACGCGCTTTCTTCGGGCGGATTCGAGCGAATTCGATCACAGCCGTTTCCAGTGTTGGTATTAACGACAGCCTTCCCTCGCGCATTGCCGGGCTTGGGTGCCGCATTACTTGGCTGGTTAGTTTACGAGTTGGAAAAGAAGGTACACCCCGAAATGGTCCATCCAACTTACGGCCGGCGCGTCGGGTTTAAGGGCCTGGCTTTCGATGCGCGCAATTGCCAATCGGCGAAATCGCTCGTTGATCTGCTCATAGCGTCTTCCGCGACGCCCCCGTTTACTTCAATTGGCAGATTTGGTGGGCGAGGATTGATCGATGGAGGGGTCGTCGATAACGTTCCGGCGTTTCTTGCAAATCAAGTTACCGGCATCAGACGCAACCTTGTAATGCTCACGCGGCCATATCCCGAAGGCGTAATCGGACGTCAGGACTCGCATCTGTACATCGCTCCCCGTGAGGGATTGCCTGTATCGCAGTGGGACTTTACGCGATTGGATTTGCTGGAAGAGACGATAGCTCGAGGTGAACGTGACGCTGAAAGGCACGATTCGCTCCTCGATGAATTTCTAAGATAATCCGTTGAGGGACTATGCGGCTTCGTCAGGCGATTTAAGCCGTATTTATACAACTCGGGCGTACGCAACTGAAGGCGTCTTATCGTTGCGTCGCGCATGTGAAATAGCCATTTCCCTGGCGTCGACGCTCATGTTTTGAAGAAGTTGTAGGTTTGGCGAATAAGATCCGGATATGAAGTCTTCCGCACCCTTGGAATCAATGGGCTTCGAGAAGAAATAGCCTTGTCCAAATTGACAGCCGAGCCCCCGCAAGATCTCCAATTGCTCACGCGTTTCCACACCCTCGGCCACCACGTCCATTCCCAGATTGTGGGCCAAGCCTGAGATCGTTCTCACAATCTCCGCGTTCTCGTTGTTTTCGACCATGTGAGTGATGAAGGAGCGGTCGATCTTCAGAGTATTGATGGGGAACCTGTGAAGGTTTGAAAGTGAGGAATAACCGGTACCGAAGTCGTCCATTGCGAGTTGCACGCCAAGCTCGCGGAGCTCGGTGAGCATCCTGGTAGCAGTCTCAACGTTTTCCATAACCGCGCTTTCAGTTATCTCCAACTTTAAACTCGCGGCCGGAAGTTTGGTTTCTCTCAGGATAACTGAAACCTTCTCAATTAAGTCCTGCTGTGAGAACTGCTTGACTGACAAATTGACGCAGACAAAGATTCGGGGATCAGAAGGATAGATTTGTTGCCATCGCTGCATCACCGTGCAAGCCTCTCGCAATACCCACTCACCAATCTGAACGATCATACCCGTCTCTTCGGCAACCGGAATGAACTCCATGGGTGAGATCAGGCCGCGAATCGGATGGTGCCAGCGGACCAGAGCTTCGAACCCTCTAAGACTCTCCGATGCCAGAGACATGATTGGCTGGTAGACCACAAAGAACTCTCGACGCTCAACAGCCCGTCTTAGGTCCGTTTCCAGCTGCAGTAGCTTGATGGCCTGGGAATGCATTCCGGTGTCGAAGGTCTCATGTCGCGCCTTACCTAGCCCCTTGGCTCTATACATCGCAGTGTCCGCATCCCGGAGAATGTCTTCTGGTCGTTCATACTCTTGAGAGCTGAGAGCGATGCCCATGCTTACAGTGGTAAAGACCTCACGGCCGCTGAGGTTAAATGGCGCCGAAATTTCATTTTGAATTCGCTCGGCGATCTGTGCGACTTCACTGCCATCCCCAATATCTTCGAGCAACACAGTAAACTCGTCGCCACCGATTCGAGCGATCGTGTCACCAGGTCGCAGACAATTTTCCAGACGCCTGGCGATTCCGATCAGAAGCTGATCGCCACCGAGGTGACCCAGTGAGTCGTTGATAACCTTGAAGCGGTCGAGGTCGAGGTAGAGAACCGCAAATCGTTGGTCACCGCGGCGATGCAAACGGGCAATCGCCAGCTTTACGTGGTCGGTAAATAAAGCACGATTCGGCAGACCGGTGAGTGCATCATGGAAAGCATCATGGTGCAACTTTTCTTCTGCCTGTTTGCGAATAGTAATGTCTTGAATCTGGAAGATTAAGTTCGGTGTCCGAGCATGTGCGTCCTGGGCCAGTGAGGCACTCCAAAGCCCCCAAACTTCTTCACCGGATTTATGAATGTAACGCTTCTCCATCTGGCAGGCCGGGATTCTCCCCCGGAGCAAATCTTTGAAGTTTGCGAGCGCGGGGCTTAGATCGTTTGGATGGAGGACTTTCAAGTAGTCGATTGCCATTAATTCCCGTTCTGAATAACCCAGCAGGCGGCACAGTGAGTGATTCACCTGAAGCCAGCGACCCTCCGGTGTAACCAGCGCCATGCCGATGGCGGCATTATCAAATGCGCTGCGGAAACGATCTGACGAATCTCTGACAACGGTGCCAAAGTGTTCAGGCGGCGCCGAGAGCGGTTCAAGACTCTTGTGGTACTTCTTATACGTGAGGAATGAGAGGAAACTTAGTAAACCCACTACCAGGAAGGTAGTATTCCCCATCGCAGCAATCAGCCACGCTCCAAGACCAGCAGTAATCGTCCCGGCCAATGATGCAAGAGAGGTCCAGAGTCCAATGGCTCCCCACTTCCGCCAGATCGACTCTTTGATCAAGTAGGCTTCATTGATAAGAATCTGAGCAGCGCTGAGGGAGGCTTGGATTAAGGCGGCCAAAAGAAGAGCTTCAAAGAAATTGCGAGAGTAGGCGGTAGTGCCCGGTTCCAGTATCGTTCCGAAGTTAAGGCGGATCGTCCAGACTAGCAGAAGGGTCGAAAGACCAGAGATAGAAGCATCGAAGAAAACTACCGTCTTCTCACGGCCCTGGCCTAACGACAGGCATAGCGCTGTGGCGGCAGCGAAAGCGACGGCGGCGTCGCCCCCAAAAAGAAGGACGACCAGAAGGCAAAAGGTATTAAGGATCGAAACCTGCCCACGTCCCCGCGGCATTGGGATCGAATAGCGCGAACCCGTCAAGAAGGCCAGCAGTAAAAGCAACAACAACGGGGCCCCCATCTTGGAAACGGGAGTGCGCGAAAGAGAGAATGCGACGGCTCCTGACCCAGCAATGCCGACCAGCCGCATGAACCATCTTGGAGCCCGGTATTTGTACATTCGAGTAGTCAAATTAAAGAATCGCTTGGGAGATCTGAGACTTGCGCGAAGGCGGGACGAAACTTCGCACTCACGCGCGGTTTGCAGTTTCGGGGCCACGGAATGACTCCCCCGATTTACATCAGGTATGACGGAGCCTGAGGTATCGGGGAACCAGTTGCGGCGTGGCCAGGGAGTCAAATCGGTCAAAGGAGTCGTTCATTTTGACAAGGCGACCGATCATCTCCTGCAGGGGGGCCACACATCTGATGGCAGACAAATTGCGGAATGTAAAGGAAAAGGGGCACTGGTGCCCCCCTTTTCTCCGATGCTGACTAGACTAGGCGTTTGCGACCATGACGTGCTTCTCAATCATGCGCGCGATTGAGTCTTTGCTGGTTGCCCCGACCACCCGTTCTACTTCCTTGCCCTGGCTGAAAAGAAGGAGCGTGGGAATACCTTTAATGCCGTAGCGCTGGGCGGTCGCCGTATTGTCATCGACGTTGACTTTAACAACGCCGGCTATTCCGGCAAATTGCTCCGCGATAGCGTCAATCGTAGGAGCGAGCATCCTGCATGGCGCACACCACTCAGCCCAAAAATCAACCAGCATCAATTCTGACGATTGCAGCACATGCTTTTCAAAGGAACTGTCAGTTACGTTTGTTATCTTCTCGCCCATATTTCCCTTTCAGAATCCTTGTTTCAAACATCGCTCTTCCAGATCCGACAGAGAAAACCTACTGTCGCTGGCCTTCGATGAAACTCTTCAACACACGTGCACGTGAGGGATGTCGAAGCTTGCGCAGAGCTTTCGCTTCAATCTGGCGAATGCGTTCGCGAGTTACGTTAAAGTCCTGGCCTACCTCCTCTAGCGTACGCTCGTGGCCTTCTCTGTCCAGGCCAAACCGCATGCGAATCACTCGCTCCTCGCGTGGACTGAGAGTTTGCAATACGTCGCCCGTGATTTCGCGGAGGTTCGAAGTGATTACCCTTTCGGCAGGACTGGTGCTTGATTTGTCCTCAATCAAGTCTCCCAGCTGCGAATCCCCACTTTCTCCGATCGGTGTCTCGAGCGAGACCGGTTGCTGTACCAGCTTTCGTGCCTTGCTCACTTTCTCGACGGACATTCCCATCTTCTTGGCTATCTCTTCAGTGGTTGGCTCCCGGCCCAACTCCCGAACCAATTCGCGGGAAGTGTTCCGCAACTTGTTGATGACCTCGATCATGTGTACGGGGATGCGAATTGTGCGCGCCTGATCGGCAATCGCTCGGGTAATTGCCTGACGAATCCACCACGTGGCATAGGTCGAAAATTTATACCCACGCCGCCATTCGAACTTATCCACGCCCTTCATCAGTCCCAGGTTTCCTTCCTGGATAAGGTCAAGAAACTGAAGTCCACGATTTTGATATTTCTTAGCTATGGAGACAACCAAGCGCAGGTTTGCTTCGGTGAGCTCATGCTTCGCCTGCGCCGCCTGTGCTTCACCCGTCACAATCATCTGGTGGGATCGCTTGAGCTCGAGGGGCGTAACGTTATGTTCCGTCTCGACCTCCTTCAAGCGCCGTTTGGCGGCGGCAATCTGTCGTTTGAATTCTTTGGCGTCGTCGGCCTTGATCCGTTTCTTGGTTAGCTTCGCCTGGTTTGCTTCAATCTCCCGCTCGAGAGTGCGCGTCTCCCGATGAAGGTCGGCTATGGTGGTTATCAACCGTTGCCGCACGGCCTCTTTAAGGTGCAAACCTGCTATTTCCCCA
>DASQKG010000378.1:0-3905 GCA_035630655.1 Pyrinomonadaceae bacterium | reverse complement strand
GTCCCGTTTACCAGGCTGTCGGAGGCATGGGTGCAGACTCGCTGCTCGTCGATGCGGAGACTGGAAATGTAATCAAGACTCCGCCTCCGGGGACGCTTACTCGTTATTTTCGCCAGACACACTTTTACTTTTTTGCCGGAAGTTGGCAGGTCCCGTTGCTGGTGTTGATTTCGGCGCTAGCCTGTTTGTCTGCGTTGTCTGGAATCTATTTGAACCTATTGCTCTGGCGGCGGAAGCTACGAAGATCTCGCCCGGCGGTTTAAGTATTAGAAATGCTCGAAGCACGAAACGTCAGTATCGATTATGGAAAGCGGCAGGCCGTCAGGGATGTGTCGATGCGACTATCGGCAGGAGAGCTAACCGCCATCATCGGTGCGAATGGCGCCGGAAAATCTTCGTTATTGCGCGCACTCAATGGTACTTTGCGGCCCTCTGGTGGCGAGATCTTTCTGGAGGGCAAGCCCCTCGGATCTTACGCTCGCAGAGCTATTGGTAGACGGATCGCGGTAGTTACCCAGGAGGCGCCGCTGGCCTTCCCGGTCTCAGTTTTGGAATACACGCTTGGGGGCCGCTACGCGTGGTCGGGGTCGGGAAAATGGGGTTGGGAATCGGAGCGCGATCTGAAGGTAGCAGAGGAAGTCTTGCGCGAAACTGAATTAGAAAACTTCGGTGCGCGACCGATGAATCAACTATCCGGCGGCGAGCGGCAGCGCGCTGTATTGGCGCGCGCGCTGGCGACTGAGGCGAAAATTTATCTGCTTGATGAACCCACTGCAAATCTGGACCTGGCCCATCAGGCTACGATTCTGGCACTCGTAAGAAAACGCTGTGACAGTCGTGGTGATGCTGCATTAGTGATTACACACGATATCAACCTGGCGGCGCAGTTTTCCGACCACGTTCTATTGATGAAGGACGGCGGTAGCGTTGCGTTTGGCCGGCCACAAGAAGTGTTGACACCGCAACTTCTAAAAGAGGTCTTTTCAGTAGATGTTTTAGTAGACGCACATCCGGTTTCGGGTGTGCCAAGAGTTACGCCGGTGCACGCGACACAGACTTAAGTCTACGCCACTTGTACTGGTCGGATATTAACCATCAACGGTGTCGAGGGAAGGCGGTGAAAGTCCGCCACTGCCCGCGCAACTGTAAGCGGTGACTTCGCATGCAACCAGCCACTGGGAAAAGGAAGGATGAGGGCGGAAGGATGAAAGATGACTATTCTTCAATCTCCGCAAGAATCTGGAACCTGGGAAGGCGCATGCTAACGCTGGACAAGGAGATTTAGATGGCGGTCTGGTGAAGAGATTTCATCCTTCATCCTTCCGCCTTCATCCTTGTTCTTCACTCCGCAAGTCAGGACATCTCGGCGGCGTCAATTTCAGCTCGCACTGCGACGGGCAGGAGAAGCTAAGATGAAGAATAGGCACAGGTTTATCTCCGCGAGCATCCTTGTGATGCTCGTGACGCTGATCACACACACTAACGCCAACGCTCAAGGCGGGGTAACGATCGAAGGTCGTGTCACTGACGAGCGTGGCAGCGCGGTTGCCGTAGCAGAAATCCGCCTCAGCTCCAGGACCGGGTTTCAGCTAATCGCTAAAACCGATTCAAGTGGCGACTACTCCTTTCAGAACGTGAAAACCGGCAGCTACATTCTTGAGGTTAACGCCTCGGGCTTTGCCGCCATCACTTCTGAAGAAATTCAGCTTGGGAGTGATCCCGTGAAACAAGATTTCCGGCTTCCCGTCGCTTCCGTAAACGAAAACGTAGTTGTCATTGCGGCAGGCATTCCACAACGCACGGACGAAGTATCTAAAGCCGTGACGATTCTGGAAGATCGGGAAATCGAAAGTAAGCGCGAGGTTTCCTTGGCGGAGGCGCTACGCGGAACGCCAGGATTGCGTGTCCAGCAACAGGGCTCGCCCGGCGCAGTTACGTCGCTGCGTTTTCGCGGTCAGCGCAACTTTGACACTGCACTACTAATCGACGGCCTGCGAGTTCGCGATTCAGCCGACATCAATGGGTCAGCTTTGCCGTTCATCACCGACCTGACGGCCAATGATCTGGATCGAGTGGAATTGCTACGTGGCTCCGGGTCGTCGATCTATGGAACAAACGCTATAGGTGGAGTTATCAATCTGGTTCCTAAACCCGGCGCGGGCGACCCTCGCTTTGAAGCAGGCTTCGAAGCCGGAAGTCTTGGATTGTTTCGTAGTCGCATCCAAGGCTCCGGTGGAATTCGCCAGCAGGCCGGCTTCAGTTTTGGCTTAACTCGTCTTGACGTTCGGGACGGAGTCGACGGCCAGGATCTGTATGGCAACACTTCGGGAGCCGGGCGTTTGCAAGTTTCATTGTCGCCGTCGGTCGACCTGGCCGCCAACTTCTATGGCACCACGTCGAATGCGATTACCAACAATAGTCCTCAACCGCTGGCTGCTTCATTCACGCCCACGCAACCATTTCCGCGCGCTGTCGAAGGCGTCACATTTCATCCTGACTTCAACAACCCAGACCAGGGCCGGAGGAACTCTATCTGGGCAGCGTCAATTAGGTTTACACAACGCATCAACGAAACTGTCTCTTATACCGTTGCCTATCAAAAGGTTTCGACGCGGCGTCGCAACTACAATGGACTCGATTTCGATTCGCGTTTTATAGCGCTCGTGCCGTTTGGCGAATTTGAATTTACGGGTATTAACAACGGCGGCACCGACACGCTCGATGCACGGACGAATTTTCGTGCCGGGAAATCAAATCTGTTGACTGCCGGCTTTGAGTTCGAAAGGGAATCGTTGTTTCAGCAATTCATGTCGGCCTTTGGCGCGCCCGCTGGAACAACCGATCGGCAACGCACTTTTGCGGTTTTTGCGCAGGACCAGATTGTCTTGTTCGACGGACGTTTGCAGGTGTCCATCGGCGCTCGTAAGCAGTGGTTCAAGATCCGTGCTAACGATCGACCTGGGTTCCTCGGCCAGATAAATGCGAAGAGCTCGGTTGCGGGAGATGGATCGATCGCCTACTTCTTTCCGTCTAGTGGAACGAAGCTCCGCGGGCACGTTGGTAACGGCTTTCGAGCACCTTCACTGTTTGAACGCTTCGGCGAGGGAGCTTTTCAGAATACGTTTGTTCGCTTTGGCGACCCGACGCTGCGTGCCGAGCAGTCGATCGCCGTTGATGGAGGGCTTGACCAGCGGCTCGCTGATAATAGACTCGCATTTGGTTTTACTTACTTCTACACGCGGCTACAGCGGGTAATAGACTTCAAAGACTTTCGCAGTTTCTTCAACCCCACGGGCGATCCTGATCCGCTGGGTCTTGATCGCACCGGAGGCTATTTGAACTTTCCCGGTGGAATCTCCCGGGGCATTGAAGCGTATGTCGAAGCAGCACCGTTTCGTGGCACAACGATTCGATCTGCCTACACTTATACCAATGCGGATCGATTTGTTCCCGGGGCGGGATCGCTGCCGCAATTCGTGACACCCAAACATATGTATGGCCTGAGTGCCTCGCAACGATATCGAGCTTTCCTGGTGAGTTTAGACATCAATCACACGGGCGACTACATCAGCCGCGTGTTTCCTGTGGATTTAACGTTCGACGGTTACACTAAGATCGACTTGTTTCTGAGCTACGAGAAGGCCCTAAATGATCGCGTGGTCATGACGCTGTTCGGAGGCGCTGAGAATTTGTTAGATCAACGGTATTTTGAAAACGGATTCCGCGCGCCCGGCGCGATGGGGCGGGGAGGGATTAAGGTTAGGTTCTAAACGTGAACAGTCGTCAGTACCACGCGTTAGCGGGTGGGTATGCGTTGCATCGTCCCCACCCGCTAACCGAGAGTGTGTGAAAACTGAAGGTACGAGTGAATAACGCTGAAAGCGTTCGCTAGCTCCAGCCCAGGG
>DASQKG010000377.1:0-7123 GCA_035630655.1 Pyrinomonadaceae bacterium | reverse complement strand
TTGGTCCACCTCGACAAAAACAGGTTTATCGGGCAAGCGGCCTTGATCGCCGAAAAGAAACGCGGGCCGGCGCGTGACATCGTGGGATTGGAAATAGACTGGCCGGAGGTGGAGAGTCTTTATGAAGCGGTAGGATTGCCGCCCGCCGTGTCAGCGATCGCATCGAGGGTTGCAGTGCCGGTATTCATGAATGGTGGCCAGGTTGGTAAGGCAACCTCTAGCACCTGGTCACCGACTTTGAAACGGATGATCGCGCTGGCGACCGTGCAACGCGAACACACCCGACCAGGAACACGGGTTCAGTTTGAGATCACGGTGGAAGCCAAGCGACATCGCGTCGGCGCAACTGTCGTGAAGACGCCCTTCTTTAATCCGAAACGCAAGACCGCTACGCCGGTTAGCTGAAGAGAGTTTGGCGGCTTAACGCGTTGCGTTAACAGCACGACCCATTGAAAGTTCACCATCTTCTTCCGAACTTGACGATTTTTCCTTAGGTGTATTGTGCGCACTTCCCTTGAACAGATCATCGATAGCTACGACGCTAGTGCTCCTCTCGATAAAGCACTCACAATTCCCGCGTCGTGGTACACCGATGAACGCCTTTACGATCTGGAACTGCAGACAGTCTTCACAAACTCCTGGCAGATGGTCTGCCGCGCTGATCAGGTAAGTGCGCCTGGTCAATATGTCACCACGGAAATCGCCGGCGAACCAATCGTTATCGTTAGAGGCAGTGACAATCTAGTACGCGGTTTTTTCAACGTCTGCCGCCATCATGCTGCAGCCGTGATGACAGAACCGCACGGAACGGCGCCCTATCTCCGGTGTCCATATCACGGCTGGACCTATTCTCTCGAAGGCGAACTAAAGGGCACGCCTGACTTCGCAGGTGTTTGCGATTTTGATCGCGCCGCCAATGGTCTGGTTTCCGTTAACACAGCCGTATGGGAAAACTGGGTGTTTGTCCAAATCGAAGAGACGAGTTCATCTGCATCTGACCGCCAGGCCAATCTGGAAGCCTTTCTCGGTGAAGAATTAATCAATCAGACAGCCCCACTCGAACTGCGCACTCTTCATTGGCAGGAACGACGGCACTACGCATTCGACTGCAACTGGAAGGTCTTTGTGGATAACTACCTGGACGGTGGCTACCATGTGCCGCATCTGCATGAAGGCCTTGACAGCGTGCTCGACTACAGCAATTACATGATCGAAAACGGCGAGCGATTTTGTTTGCAGTGGAGTCCTATCGTTAGCGAAGGCGCGGAAGAACAAACCGGGGCGGTGCGCAAAGGTGAGCGCGCACTCTATTACTGGATCTATCCAAACTTCATGATCAACAAGTACGACGGCGCGATGGATACCAACCTGGTGATACCGCGCGGACTAAACAAAACGGAAGTAATCTTTGATTTCTATTTTCCGGATGTCTCGGAGAATGCGCGCGAAGTAAACCTCGCCAGCATGGAGGTGGGGCAGCGTATTCAGGATGAAGATGTGGCGATCTGCAAGTCAGTGCAGCGCGGTCTCAACTCGCGAGCGTACCAGGCAGGAAGGCTTTCAGTGCGGCGCGAGGCAGGTGAGCATCTGTTTCACCGGCTGCTGCATGCGGACCTCAAAAGTGGCATTTCCGGTATACAGGTTAACCGCAGATGAACGCGGACAAACGCGGATCAGAAAGCTAAAAACGACTTTGCGAGACGCGCATCGGAGATGGCTGACTATCTAACTGCGTTTTTGTATCCGCGAAAATCTGCACGTGTCCGCGGCTAAACTTCCCGACCGTCCGCAAACTAACAGTTTGCGTTACATGTACCGATGAAAGAATCCCTCCACACCGGTGAACATCGCGGCCGTTTGCTGCGAGTGCTTGGTGTCGGCTTCGGTCTCGCGGTAATCATCGGAAACACGATTGGCGCCGGCATCTTTCGCACTCCGGGCCAGATCGCCGAGCAACTCCCGCATCCCTGGCTGTTCCTGGGAGTTTGGGTCGTAGGCGGCTGTTACGCTCTGCTGGGGGCCCTCTGTTTGGCCGAGCTGGGCGCGATGATTCCCAAGTCGGGAGGGCAGTATGTTTTCGCCCGCTACGCTTTGGGTGAGTACGCAGGTTTCATTGTTGGCTGGAGCGATTGGATATCAACATGCGGTTCTGCGGCGGCCGTTTCGCTGGTCATCGGTGAATTTGCCGGCGCACTTTTCCCTGCACTCAGCGGCAAAGCCGTGGCGATTGCGGCGACCGTGGCAATCCTCTTCGCGCTTTTGCAATGGCGCGGAATAGCCTGGGGCAGCACCACTCAGAACTTCACCAGCCTGCTCAAGGCGCTCGCTTTTTTTGCCCTCATTGCCGCCGCATTCATTCTCGGTGGGCAAGGTTCTTTCACTTCATCGACACCTAATCCAGCCGGCATCACCTTGCTTGGCGCGATCGTCGCGCTGCAAGCCGTTATCTACACCTATGACGGTTGGTCAGGCCTCATCTATTTTTCCGAAGAGGTCAAGCATCCGGCCCGCGACATTCCCCGAGCGTTGTTTGGCGGCGTGCTTCTGGTTATCGCGATCTATCTGCTGGTTAACGTGGCGTTGCTTTACGTGTTGCCGCTTTCCCAAATTGCCGGCAAAGACTTTGCCGCCGGCGTGGCTGCCCAAGCGATCTTCGGCCGTTACGGCGACACGGTGTTTCGTTCGTTGACAATCGTTTCCATGCTTAGTGCGATCAATGCCTATCACTTGATGTCCACGCGCGTGTTGTTTGCCATCAGCCGCGATGGGCTTTTCATCAGGCACGCTTCAGACGTGAACGAAGGTGGCACTCCTACAGTGGCTTTGTTTGTGAGCGCGGCTGTCGCGGTGCTGTTCATTGTGTTCGGTCAGACGTTTGGGCAGGTGATCACGGTTCTGGCGTTTTTCTTCGTGGCCAATTACACGCTGTCATTTGTGTCGTTGTTTGTGTTGCGGCGGCGGGAGCCCGACACGGAGCGGCCATACCGCGCCTGGGGACACCCATGGACCACGGCGCTGGCGTTGATCGGATCGATACTGTTTTTAGCGGGAGCGATAGCCAGCGATACTGAAAACAGCCTCTACGCCATCATTCTTCTGGCTGTAAGTTATCCGCTGTTTCGCGTCATGAAAGCGGTGGCGTAATTCGTGGCTTTGTTCGTAAAGCAAACTGTCAGTTTGCTGACGATGGGGACGGGCCACGTCTTCTGCGTGAGGCCTGGAAAACGCGGAGCGATCTCATTAACACCGTGGCTTCAGCCCGGTGATCAGATCAGACTGATGATCTTTGAACCGTTTCTAACGGTTTATTGATCTGCACGCAGGCAGAAACCGTTGAAACGGTTTCCCTTGTTCCTTCCGGTCGAAAATCACCGGGCTAAAGCCACGGTGTTAATGAGATTCGCTCCGCGGGAATATAGGCTTCGGTTTGACCTGATCAGCGGGAACCTTTGAAAACCTGAGATATGAGGCGCACATAAGCAAACTAACAGTTTGCGTTACAATTTCATTCACCAATCTTCGACGGAAGGACACCGATGAAACGAATCGCAATCGCTATCCTGTTCATTCTGACAATAACCGTTGCGCCAGGGGTCTATGGGCAACAAACCGAGCAACAAGCCAAGGACGCCGCACGTATCCGCACACGCGACTTACTGTCCAAGCTCCTGGCGAAAGTAGGACCGGAGGTAAACATCACTTTTGCGCAAAGCCAGAAGCAGCCATTCAATTACATCGGCACTCTGAAGCAGGGGCTCGCTCACGCGGAGAGTTTCGAGGTTGTGGTCAGCGTAAGCGCTAACGACACGATCGGGTTTCGCATCTACCCGCATTACAAAAGCGGTTACATCAATGTCGACAAGGCCCGTAACCCGGCGGAGCTGATGAAGCAACTGCTCCGGCTCAGCGATCGCGCATTTATGTTTTGGGGAGCTGATGAGGCCGGCGATGTGTTTACTGGCTACACGTTTACACTGGAATCAGGTTTCCCAGAAGAGGCAATCAACATCGTGCTGCGCAGTATCGTTAACAGCGACAAATTTGTTGGCGAGCTGCGCCCGACCCTGGATGGACCAGTCAAGGCGTCACCGTAACAACGCCTTATTCGCACAACCGGCTGAAGCCCCATCCAGGCCGGGAACACCGCGAGGTGCGTGTACCACAACGACACCGGAAACGATTGGGGCTAGCCTGGAGCTACATTCCGAGAAGAGCCTTCATTGTGTGCCAGTGCTTTGCGGGCGAAAGCCGATTTTTACACCGAAATAACAGGCCTTTGTGTGCCCTGGTTTGCAGTTTCGCCTCGTAAACCTGTCGGGTCCGAGGATACGGGAGACCGCTATTGATATGTGAGGCCTCCTTAGAGTATTGTGTATGCCCTGAAGCGCGCCACTCTCACCGCTTGCACCCGCTCACGCTACTAACCTCCAAATAACTTCCGAAGTAGCCGTATTTTTCAGATGCTTTTCCGCTTAAAAGGAAACTGCCCGTTTCTCGACTACCAGCCCAATGAAGTCAAACTCCGCACCGAATTGCCCAGTTCTATTGTGCCACCAGCCTCGTCGAAAAGCGCCACGGCTTCTGCTCCTGCTCGCCACACTCGTGTGGGCCGTACTCGTGTCTACCGGAATGTGGTGGCTTTGGGGTTACGAGAACGCTCCCGGCGCGGCTGCGATGTCACCGAACAAGTGGCCATCTAATAGCCGAATTCAACTTGCGAGTAATGTCCCGACACTTGTGATGTTGGCCCATCCACATTGTCCCTGCAGCAGGGCCAGTATTGGCGAGCTAGCCAGGATCATGACGCATAGCCAGGGAAAGATGGAAGCGTATGTTCTGTTTACCACGCTCGCCGGCTCTGCTGAAAATTGGGGAAAAACGGACCTTTGGCAAAGCGCCGCCCAGATTCCGGGCGTCCGCGTTGTTAAAGACGCCGGCGCCATTGAGGCTCGCATGTTCAACGCTGCCACCTCGGGTCAAACCGTTCTCTATAACACTCAAGGCCAATTGCTGTTTAGCGGCGGCATAACCGGGTCGCGCGGACACTTCGGTGACAACGCCGGCCAGTCTGCGATTATTGCCATAGTAAATGCCCAAGTCCCTAAGCTAACTGAAACGGCCGTCTTCGGTTGTGCTCTTTTCGATCCACCGTCTGAATGTAAGGTGCCACACGATGAAAGAAACAAACACTAATCCAAAGGGTAGCGATGCGGCATCAAGTCGGATCACCGAACTCTTTAGCGTACACCAACAGCACATCTACAAAAGCACCGATCGCATATTCGCGGTGTTGATGACGCTGCAGTGGATAGCCGGCATCGTTGCTGCTAATTTTATTTCACCAAAGACCTGGATTGGTTCTACAAGCCAAACCCACGTTCACGTTTGGGCTGCAATATTTCTCGGCGGCGCGATCAGTTCCCTCCCCATTATCCTGGCCGTCACGCGGCCCGGTCGCAGCTCAACCCGTTACACCATCGCCGTCGGCCAGATGTTGATGGGCGCGTTGCTCATTCACCTTACCGGCGGCCGCATCGAAACACATTTCCATGTTTTTGGTTCGCTGGCATTCCTCTCGTTCTACCGTGATTGGCGCGTGTTGGTTCCGGCCACCATCGTCGTCGCCGCCGACCACTTTCTTCGAGGAATGTTCTGGCCGCAATCGGTTTACGGCATACTCGCCGCCAGTCAGTGGCGCTGGCTGGAACATGCTGGTTGGGTCCTGTTTGAAGATACGTTCCTGTTGATTGCCATCAAGCGCAGTGTCAGCGAGATGTGGGCCATTGCTGAGCGGACTGCTGAAAGCGAGAACTTGAACGAAGGCCTGGAAGCTCGGGTGGTCCAACGCACCGCACAACTGGCCGCCACGAATAAGGAACTTGAAAGTGAAGTGGCTGAGCGGAAGCTCGCGGAAGAAGCTTTACGTGATTCGGAAGGGCGTTATCGCCTGCTTTTTGAGAGTAATCCATTTCCGATGTGGGTCTACGATACGAAGGATCTTTCCTTTCTGGCTGTGAATGATGCGGCTGTCCGACACTATGGTTATTCGTCGGAAGAGTTCCTGAGCATGACTATCAAGGACATCCGTCTCGCCGAGGATGTACCGGCTATGCTCGAGACTATTGCAAACCTTTCCGGCGGCCCTCGCGACTCGGGAGTTTGGCGACACCAAAAGAAGGATGACACTTTCATCGATGTGGAGATTACTTCTTACCCTTTAACCTTCGCCGGGCGTGCTGCCTCGCTGGTATTGGCCAATGACGTTACTCAGCGAAAGCTCGCTGAAGAAGCACTTCACCGGAGCGAAACGCAACTTCGGCAGGCGCTCAAGATGGAGGCAGTTGGAAAACTTGCGGGAGGTGTGGCCCATGACTTTAACAATCTCTTAACGGCGATCAATGGCCACAGCGAAATGTGTCTCAGACGTTTGACGCCGGAAGATCCACTCTATCGGCACGTGGAAGGCATCAGGAAGACGGGCGAGCGCGCCGCTGCGCTCACGCGCCAACTGCTGGCTTTTAGTCGGAAGCAAATCCTGCAACCGCAGGTCATGGATCTTAATCAGATTGTTGTCGAACTGAGTAAGATGTTGCAGCGGTTAATCGGCGAAGATGTTGATCTGCTGATGGGACTTCAGGCTGATTTGGGAAAAGTGAAGGCAGACCCCAATCAACTCGAGCAGGTCTTAATGAACCTCTGCGTCAACGCGCGCGATGCGATGCCCAAAGGTGGCAAGCTCACTATCGAAACCAGCAATGTGCAGCTTGGGGAAGAATTTGCAAGCCAACATTTGTCTGTCCCTTCCGGTGACTACGTTATGTTGGCCGTGAGTGATACCGGATGCGGCATGGACGCCGCAACGCAAGCTCGTATCTTTGAGCCTTTCTTTACTACCAAAGAAGTTGGCAAAGGGACGGGTCTGGGTTTGGCGACGGTTTACGGCATAGTCAAGCAAAGTGGGGGAAGCGTTTGGGTTTATAGCGAGGTGGACCGGGGTACGACTTTCAAACTCTACTTTCCTTCTGTTGTAGGCGATGCACACAGAATCAAAGCAGACACGGGCGTTTTTGAGTTGTCGACGGGAGTTGAGACGGTGTTGCTGGTGGAAGATGAAGAAGTGGTT
>DASQKG010000376.1:0-3960 GCA_035630655.1 Pyrinomonadaceae bacterium | reverse complement strand
CGCACTGGCTCAATCGACAATGAGTGCCGGCGTCCCAAGGCACAAGATACTCCCAGTATCGCGGGGCTGGCCGTCAGAAAAAAATTCTGGCTGCCGGGTTAGGGGAAAACTTTTCTCTTGACGTTCCTTTTCATAGAACTTGTCTAATCTTTGGTGATCCAAGCCCGTGTCGGTTCGGGCCGATTCAAAATCCGAGGATCGGCAATTGATAATCGATCGGAAGTGGTTGCCGATTCAAATCTAGCCGATACTCGCCAAATCTGTTTACGTGGCCGGTCAAATAAGGGCTGAGCCGAGCCAACGTATCGGCGTCCATCCTCATTCCTTCCTTCCTCATTTTGTGCAGGGCTCTGGTCATTGAGCAAACGTTATAAAAGATCAAACAGTTGGCCACCAGATGATTGTACTTGATCAACTTCCGCTGCTCATCGCGGTCGTTTTCGGCCAACAATCGTCCGCCGAACGCCACCCATTGTTTACGTTGAATTGGCTTTCGCCCTTTGTAGGTGGAGCGCTGGCTCTGCTCTCGATAGTCGCGCAGGGGCGAGGCCATAAGCTGGAAGAGCATCCAGCTGAGCCTTTCAACGGGCCGGGCGATTTCATCAGGCGGATATTGAGGGAACAGTTCATCACCTTCCCCAGGTTCGTTCTCTCGGGCCAGTGGCGCCAGCAGTTTCGCGCCGCCCGCCGTTAGTTTGCGGTTCCCTGCGCCGTGAACTTCACGCGAATCAATTCTTATATGGCAATTTCGTTCCACACTTCGCGCAATATTCAATCCTGCCGAACCCTTTATTGTAAGGCGCCTTGCCACAATTATTGCAGAAGATCGCGCTTCTGATATTCCAATACACAACCAAACGCCTACGCCCACGAAAAGCAGAACTGAACGCGATTTCACAAAATACTTTGCTCTTTCGCGGCTTCTAAATCGAACCACGCACGATTGGTACAGTACCGCGCGCGTAAGCAAGCGGCTGACTGATCAGTCAGCCGCTTGCTTACGCGCGCGGTACTGAAACAGCGTACCAATGTTGCGTGGCCTGATTTAGGATTTCGAACGGCTCAAAATAATCGATGAAATCCAACGCGAAACCCATTGTAGCATCAGGCTACATCTGATGTAGCCTGATGCTACAACCAATGATGCGGCGCGCAATAAAGAACTGAAGCGGCGCGCAATAAAGAACTGAGCCGTAAGAAGATTCTTTATTTATAGGAAGCAGGCACGCCATTTGCTCGATTTCATTATCGACGCTTGCGGTTAATCGGTGAACTCAATGCGCATCTGGTAAGCGACTATATTTTAGTGACCAGGTTCAGATAACCGCCATAATCCATTATTTAACTGCCAATGGTCTAAACGGTTTTGTTCGTGAATTCGCTTACATGCGACTTTTTCTAGGCTGGCGGCTCGACATCTCTCGGAGGTTACAAGGTTTTGTTATGAAGAAGCTGCTATCTCGCTCTTGCGCCATTTCCACCCGAGTTCTTGCTATCGCCTTCTTGCTCTTCCTGGTTGCGAGTCAGACCGTGCAGGTGGCGATGCCGACCGTGCAGGCCCAGGGCTGTTCGACGCCAGTGATTGATATGAAGCTGCTGGTGATCACCAATGGGAAAAGTGAGGCCGATTTCCCAGCCATTCAGCAAATCCTCAATTACATCGGCACGCCGTATGATGTGTTGGACATGACGGTAAACACTGAAGGGATAACTGCCTCCATGTTGTCTGACGGGGCCTGTCACGGCTACTATCAAGGTATAATTTTCGCATTTGGAGGTTATATCTACACGCTACCGGGAATGGCAAACCTGACCGCCTATGAACAAGCATTTGCGGTACGCCAACTTAACTGGTACATGTCTCCGAATAACGACTTCGGGTTTAACTATCCCTATAATGGGACTATCCCCTCCTCCGGTACGGACAGCATGAGCTATACCTCCGCGGGTAGTTCTGTCTTCTTCTACGCAAACAAAAATAACCCGGTACCCATTACAAACGCGAATATCTATTTGGGTACGCCGCTCGATGCCACGGCTTTACCACCGGGAGCTTCCGTCACCCCTTTGCTGGTAGACCCTTCTGGCTATACGCTGTCGCTCGTCTATAACTTTGGCGATGGGCGGGAGTATCTTACCCAGACATTCGACAGCAACCCATCTCTCCTGCACGACCTCGTATTGGCCTATGGTTTGATCAACTGGGTCACAAAGGGTGTTTTCCTTGGCGATTACCACATATACGCGGCCGCGCAAGTAGATGATTTTTTCATTAACAGTTCCGAATGGGTACCGGGCACACCCTGCACTAACCCGATAACTCACGACCGGACGCCGCCGGATTCCACATCCCTGCCTTTAGCCCGCATTAACTCGGCGGACATGACGTCGTTGGTCAACTGGCAGAACGGGATCGAAAGCGACCCCCTCCTCGCAAACTTCAAGCTGACTCTGGCGTTCAACGGAGTGGGTACGACTGGAAACACAGACTGGACGGGCTTGCCATCGTCGGGGCGCTCAAACGACGATTTAACTACCAATGTTCAGAATTATCAGTCGCATTTTCACTGGATTAGTCACACCTACGATCATCCAGAGACGCTGAACGGGTTGCATAAATCGGATCCTGGCGGCGACACCAACACTCCGCAGGTCGACTACATTGACCTCGAAATTCTTACCAACCTTTACGTCGCCACGGGAGGAGGGGAGAACCTGGATACGGATTCCAGTAACACTGTCATACCCCTCAACTTGACGGATTTCAACCCAGCAAATCTTGTGACTCCTGGCGTCACTGGTTTGAACGACCCACTGGTTCCGTCTTATCTGGTTCAAAACGGTATTCAATATGTCGTGACTGACACATCGGTCACTGGATCGCCAAATAATGGTCCCAATCCGTCGCCCAATGTGGGCATCGTGAACAGCTATGCTCCGGGTCTCTACGAGGTGCCGCGGCGTCCCAACGACATCTTCTTCAACGCCGCGAACTGGGATGACAATCAGGCGGAGTTTGCATGCCTCTACAGCAACCAACCGCCGTTCAACAGCTTTACGGCTTCCCAGATTCTCGACTACGTGAGTTCGGGCTTTGTCGCCAATATGCTGTTGGGGGACATAGATCCGCAGATGTTCCATCAGCTCAATCTGCACGATTATGACGGGCAAGGACATTCGCTGCTGAGCGATGTCTATGATCAGACTTTCAGCAAGTATAAACAGCTCTTCAATCGGGGGGTCGTCAGCCTAACACTCGATCAGTTGGGGCAGAGCATGAAAAATCGCAACGCCTACAACTTATCGATGGTGAGGGCTAGCCTCACGGGAGCCCCAGGTTCTCAGACAATCAGCATCACGATGCCCGCGACAGCTACGGTTTCGAGCGCGATCATCCCGGTCACCGGCCTATACAGCATGGGTGCGGAAGCTTATGGAGGGCAATACATCTCGCACATACAGATGAGCGCAGGCCAAACGATAACGCTGCCCGTGACGCCTACGCCTCTTCTTCCAAGCGCTTCTTCGCTGACGCTGAATCGAACTAGTGTTATAGGAGCCGCGCAATCGTCCACGGGCACGGTGACCCTGAGTGGGCCGGCGCCCGCCGCCGGCGCCCAAGTTAAACTCTCGAGCAGCAACGCGGCGGCCAGCGTGCCTGCCAGCGTGACCATTCCTGCCGGAAGCGACAGCACAACCTTCACAATCAACACCAACCCGGTGGCCGCATCGACTGTGGCCACAATCTTCGCATCCTACGATGGCGTGACTCCATCGGCTAGGCTCACCGTGAGGCCTCCTCCCGTCTCTTCGCTGATGCTGAACCCAACAAGTGTTAGGGGTGGCGCGCAATCGTCCACGGGCACAGTGACGCTGAGCGCAGCGGCCCCGTCAGGTGGAGCGCAGGTTGCGCTTTCGAGCAGCAGCAGCGCCGCTAGCCCGCCTGCTAGTGTCACCATT
>DASQKG010000375.1:0-3804 GCA_035630655.1 Pyrinomonadaceae bacterium | reverse complement strand
CTCGAATCGAGGACCTGAAGGTACGCGTTGCCTTGGCCGAACGGCTTGGTCTCGGCTCGAAAGACGCAGGCCTGAATCGTTTGGCACGAATCACTCTGGCGCCTGATCAAATCAACGCAGAACAGTTGGAGCAAGTTTTCGGGTTTGAAGCCACCACTCACGACGACCCATTGCGATCGTCATTGGCCAACTCAGAGATACTCACCTGGCGCCTTGCTGTGACGCGACAGCAATGGGTGCTTGAAGATTCACAGGCGAGGGACGCCGCCGATGGTCCTATGCCGATCATAGACCCGGACCTGGTTGGCGAAGAAAATCTGATCACAAAGACTGCCGGCGATCCCGTGTACGATCTGTGGAAGCGACGAAAGACGTGGCTCGATAACAAGCACGCCGAGGCTCAGCATGAGCGTCAACAGGGCTTCGACCACGTCATTCACACTTTCATCGGCGATATAAACATCGCAGCGCTCGCCTCCCGGGATGAAAACGGAGAAAACATCAGTGACGAGCTTAAAGCGCTGAAGCTGGACCTCGCTGCTTTTCGGTCTCTTGCAAAATATCAGAAGCTGTCGGCCTCCCTTGAGGACTGGGAGTGGCAAGACATACTGGACATCGCCGTCCAGGTGCAGAAGAAGCGGCAGTACCAGGAATGGCGCACCGATGAGATCAGACTATCTGAGTCGGGATTCTCATTATCTCCAGAGCACTTTCGACTTCCTGATCTGCAAAGCACCACAGGCCCCCAGAGCCTGACGTCTCAGTCGTGGCGTGCGACCCGACGCGCCTACGTTGCATGGCGGAAAACTCTGGCTCTGCGTGGCAAACAACTTCAGGACGTGAAGAACACGTATCAATCCGCGCTCGAAACCGTCGAAGCGCACGTGTTGCCCTTACTTCGGGATTGGCTGATTGGGGTCGCCAAAGAAGGGCCGGCTGCTGCAGATGAGGTTTTGGAAATAGCAGAGGAATTGTCACATACGCTGCTAATAGATTTTCGTGCTAACACGACGCAGACTACACGTCTGAATCAGGCAATCGAAACACTTCAAGCCGCCCTGCTATCGGTACGGGCGGGCCGCCTTGCGACAGATTCACCCAACACCGACTGGAACATCCGGGCGGAGTCTGACTTTGATCAAGAGTGGAAGTGGATGGCCAGTTACAAAACTTGGCGCGCAGCCATGATGGCATTTGCCTATCCCGAGAATCAACTTTATCCGTATCTTTTTGTCCCGAATGAGCCGTTCCTCGATCCAACAGTTTCTTTTCTCCGCTTCATTGAGAGGGTTCGAAAAACAGCACGTATGACTGCGGAAGACGCAGGCAACGCAGCGCAGACCTACCTCAAAGAACTCCGCGAACAATCAGGTCTCGTATTACCTCCGGAGCTTCAAGAAAAGGAATTCCTCATCACTGAAACAAACGACCCGGTTAAGCGAAAAAAGTTGATCGAGAAGTTATTCGCGGATCGGCAAGTCACAAAGCCCCACGCCGAACCGAACTATCTCTTTGAAATATTCTGGCTGGTGCCGATGGCTTTAGCCATGCAGTTGCAAAAAAACGGTCGTTACCTCACAGCCCTGGACTGGTATCAGACTGTTTATGCGTTCAATCTTCCTGAAAAGGATCGCAAAGTCTATAAAGGATTGGAACTAGAGGGCGAGATTAAGACTGCTTACCACCGGGTTCCTGAGTGGCTGGTCAAAGAGTTGAACCCTCACATCTTTGCCAGGAGCCGCAAGAACGCTTACACACGCTTCACCGTGATGGCAATCGTGCAGTGCTTCCTGGATTATGCAGATTCGGAATTTACACAGAATACAGTGGAAACTGTCGGTCGCGCACGCACTCTCTATGAAACGGCTGCCGACCTGCTGAACCTTGCCGATGCCGCTCCAGGGAAAGAGGCTACCAGTCTATTTCTTTCAAATCCAATCTGGGAAGCGCTGAAAACTTATGCCCACGCTAATCTCACGAAGATTCGCAACGGCATGAACATCGCCGGGATTCCAACCGCGATGCAGGTCATGTCAGGGCCAGCTGCAAGCTTGCAGCCAAGCCAGTACCGCTATAGCGTCCTAGGCGAGCGCGCCAAGCAGTTGGTTAGCATAGCGCAGCAGGTGGAGTCTTCATTCCTGTCCACCATGGAACGGGAAGAGGCTGAACGGTACAGCCGGTTGCAAGCCGGACATGATCTTCAGGTCGCAAAATCCACAGTCAGTCTGCAAGTTTTAAAAATCACAGACGCGGACCTGGCCTTGCAAACGGCACACCTGCAGCAGGAAAAGACGCGAATTCAGGCGGATTACTACGAAGACCGAATCAGCGAAGGATTGAACTCCTGGGAACAGACCTCACTCACTTCGATGAAGATCGCCGCGTATCTACAAACCTCTGCTGGGGTAATGCACGCAGTTGACGCTGGTAAGGATACTGTAACAGCGATTCTCACGCTCGGATTCTTCGGTAGCCCCGCCGAGAAAATTGGGCAAGCGCTTTCGGCATTGGCAGATGCGGCTTCCTCCACAGCGGGAATGGCCCAGGCCATAGCCAGCTACCAACGCCGCGAGGAAGAGTGGCGACATCAAAAGAGCCTCTCGGACAAAGACGTACAAATCAGCGGGCAACAAATTCTGCTCGCCCAGAACCAACGCGCCATCACGATTCAGGAACGAGACTTGTCAGTATCGCAGTTGGATCACGCCGCGGCTGTCGTTAATTTCCTACTAAACAAGTTCTTGAATGCAGAGTTATACGAATGGATGAGCGGCGTGCTCGGTCGCGTGTATAACTATTTCCTCCAACAGGCGACGGCCATAGCACAACTTGCCCAGTCGCAATTAGCTTTCGAGCGACAAGAGCCCGCTCTGTCAGTCATCCAATCTGACTACTGGCAAGTTACCTCGGACGAAAGTTGGGCCGGGCAAACGGCGGCTGCGGGTCCCGACCGGCGTGGTCTAACCGGATCTGCCCGCCTGCTGCAGGACATCTACAAGCTCGATCAATATGCCTTCGAGACCAAGCAGCGCAAGCTGCAACTCACCCAGACCTTATCGCTGGCGCAGATGGCGCCCCTCGAACTGCAAATCTTTCGCGATACCGGTAAATTGCTCTTCGCCACACCCATGGAGTTGTTTGATCGTGATTTTCCAGGTCACTACCTGCGACTGATTCGGAGGGTGCGCGTCTCAGTCGTTGCTTTGGTGCCGCCTACGCGCGGGGTTCGTGCGACCTTGTCTGCATCAGGCATCTCGCGCGTGGTCACCAGCGGAGAGACTTTCGAGACCATTGAGATACGCCGCTCCTCTGAAACCATCGCCTTCACTTCCCCACTTAACGCAACCGGTTTATTTGAACTCGAGTCGGACGGGGAGCTGCTTTTGCCCTTTGAGGGCATGGGTGTGGACACTTTCTGGGAACTCCAACTCCCCAAAGCAGCGAACCCTTTTGACTACCGCGCCATTGCCGACGTGCTGCTGACAATCGAGTACACCGCGTTATTCAATTCAGTCTATCGTCAGCAGGTGATCAAGAAGCTGGATTCCGAAATCAGCAGCGATCGGATGTTTAGCCTGCGCGAGCAGTTTCCTGACGCATGGTACGACCTCAACAACGGCGACGCGATAGAAAACGTGGATGACCGTATGGTCGCGACCTTCTCGACGCGGCGCGAAGATTTTCCGCCCCATATTGAGGATCTACAAATCCAGGAGATAACTCTTCTGGTGGCCCGCCGAGATGGATTCATGGAGGAAATTGATATTCAGAAATTAACATTCACGCCGGAAGGAAAAACCGATC
>DASQKG010000374.1:0-22373 GCA_035630655.1 Pyrinomonadaceae bacterium | reverse complement strand
AGGTTTCGCACCGGCAAGTAATCCTGCGGTGGTCATTATCGTAGTCATTGATGAGCCGTTGGGCGCATACCACGGCGGCGATGTTGCTGCGCCAGTGTTTCACCAGATCGCCGAAAAGATACTCCCGGAGATGGGAGTAATGCCTGACACGGATTTCAAAGAGCCAAATGAACTGATCGCCGCAAACTTTCAACCAACAGAACAGGACTCGAAGCTACGCGAAGCGGAAGCGCGGGAGGAGCAATATCGAGCCGCCACTTTGCCGACGGTTGCCGCGCGCAACAGCCGCGGCGGAGAAGTGGTTTATGCGGTAGCTACAAGCAAAGCGATCCTGATGCCCGACTTGCGCGGACAGAGCGTAAGGGATGTGGCTCGTTCGTGCGCGCAACTGGGCATGCAGGTTGAGGCTCACGGCGAAGGCAGAGTTGTTCGCCAAGTGCCGGAACCGGGCGTTGAGTTGCGACCGGGGCAAACTATTTACGTTGATTTTGGCCGACGCCAATAAACGTAACGCAAACTGTTAGTTTGCGGACGACACGTTAGAAGTCGCGGTGTTTGAAGAAGATTCTGAAATACTAAAGAAGCTGTAGGCGAGCGGTCCGCAAACTAACAGTTTGCGTTACGGTAACAATCACGGAGCTGCTAAATGAACCCCCATTCACTGCTCAGCGACGAGTTCTTTGGAGTCGGATTCAATACCCATCGCGCGAGGCGCGAAGCGGAACCTGGATTAAGAGACCGGGTAACGGCGTGCAGGAAGCGAGCGCGGCTCCACCGCACAATGCAGAAGTCGACCAGGGTTTGCAATCAATCGGACGAGGTGTTTTCGGAGCCGGATTCTGCGCCGTCTCAGCCTCGCCAGTATACTGAGGAGTATTCGGCGGTTGTTGCCGGGAGATTGGTTGAGGAGCAAGAGGTCGGCATAACGTGAATGTACGCGAGGCTGCGATTTTTATGGGCGCCGGAGCCGATGAGGCAGGCCCCGAGTTGTTTGACAAAGAAATTACCGATTATTCCATCGATTCGAGGGCGGTTAACGCGGGCGAGCTTTTCTTTGCATTGTCGCAGGAAGACTACGCCCGCGCCGGCTTCAATGGAGAGTTTGCCGACGGTCACCATTTCATTGAAGACGCATTTCGCCGCGGAGCAATCGCTGCCGTAGCACGCCCCGAGCGAGTAAGCGGTGATGCCCGTCTCGTCGCTTTGAAAGGTCGTCTGCTTTTGGTTGACGACGCAATCGCCGCGCTTCAGACGCTGGCCCATCGCGTATACGAAGCGTGGGCCAAACCAGTGGTGGGAATTACCGGCAGCGCTGGTAAGACTACGGCGAAGGAATTGACCGCTCATTTGCTGACGAATGCCGGCCGTCGCGTGTTGAAGAGTGAGCGAAACTACAACAACGGTCTGGGTCTACCGCTGTCGGTTCTGCGCATGGTCAGCGAAGGAAGATCGCCCACTGACTTTGATCTGGCGGTGCTCGAAATGGGAATGTCATCGCCGACTCATGAGATTGAGCGACTCTGCCGTATCACTCCGCCTGACGTTGGTGTTGAGTTGATGGTGGCGCCGGTGCATCTCGAACATTTGGGAAGCATGGAAAACATCGCTGCCGCCAAGGCCGAATTGATCGAGGGCTTGAAGCCGAACGGAATTGCGGTCCTGAACGCGGATGACGAGTGGGTGATGAAGATGCGCGAGAAGCATCGGGGACGCGCTATCACCTTCGGCATCGAGAATCCGGCAGACGTCGCGGCAACTGAGATCGATACGGGTCATTTGGGGCTAATCAAGTTTCGCTTGTTGACTCCTTTGGGAGAAGCCCCAGCGACATTACCCATGAGCGGGCGTCACAATTTGATGAATGCATTGGCGGCCGCGGCGGTGGCTACCTGTTTTGAGATTGAGCCTGGGCAGATTGCCGCGGCTTTGAAAACCGCGACGGCACCGAAGATGCGCGGCGAAGTTCTCGATTTCGCCGCTGGTTTTAGAGTTATCGACGACTCCTACAATTCTAATCCGCGCTCGCTTTTGAACATGGTGCGGACGATGACGGAGGCTGGAAAGACGTCGAAGCGACGGATTGTAGTTGCCGGGGAAATGTTGGAGTTGGGACCGGACGCGCCCTCGCTCCACCGCGAAGCGGGACGCGAAATAGCTGGCGCCGGAATCGACATACTTTGGGGAGTCCGGGGTTTGGCGACAGAGATTGTCGCAGGCGCCAAAGAAGCCGGAATGAAACAGACGGCGTTCTTCGAGTCTTCGGATGAAGTTGCCGGCGCGCTGAATCAGGAACTCAGGGAGGGCGATCTGGTCCTGGTTAAAGGTTCTCGAGGCGTAGCGACAGACAAGATCGTCACCTCGCTTCGCAAACGTTTTCCTTTGGCCGGAGAAGACGCGTAGTAGGACAGACTTTCCAGTCTGTCGGATTTGCGCGAGTTGGAAGGTTGAATCAATCGGGCATGGTCCCGAGGCCGCCAGGCAGTAAATGCCTGTCCTACTGTTAAGAGCTGCGAATGATCTATTACGTCCTATACGAGCTGATCTATCACCATTTCAAGGATAAAGAATGGTATCTCGTCAAGGCGCTCAATGTTTTTCAGTACGTCACATTTCGCACCGCATATGCCTCTATTACGGCGCTGCTGCTTTCGTTGGTCTTTGGCGGCAAGCTAATTGAAGCGCTACGAAGATGGAACATAGGACAGCAGATTCGCGAGGAAGGGCCACAAGGTCACATGGCCAAGCGCGGTACGCCGACAATGGGCGGCGTCCTGATCGTAGGAGCGGTAACAGTCTCCACTTTGCTTTGGGCCAAGCTCTCGAGCGTCTACGTTTGGACAGTTGTTATCGCGACATTGCTTTTCGGGGCCATCGGATTTGCCGACGACTATCTCAAAATGGCGAAACGACGGAGCCTTGGGTTAACCGGAAAGCAGAAGTTGCTGGGCCAATTGCTGATTGCGATTGGCGTTTGGGCAGTGCTGTTCGTGTTAACAAAATATTTTGCGAGCGACTATTCGTGGAACGTCAGTATCCCTTTTGTAAAGGCCACGGCGTCGCCGACAGGAATCAGCTTCATCGGGCCGATTCTTTATTTGTTATTCATCATCATCGTTCTGTTGGGATTCTCGAACGCAGTGAATCTGACGGATGGATTAGATGGACTGGCAATCAGCGTCACCTTTATCGCCATGACTGCGCTGACTGCCTTGACTTACCTGAGCAGCGACGCTCGTTGGGCCAGTTACCTTGATCTTACGCACCGGCCGGAGGCCGCGGAGTTAACCGTCTTCTGTGGGGCCATGGCCGGGGCCAGTTTGGGTTTCCTCTGGTACAACGCGCCGCCCGCGGAAATTTTTATGGGCGACGTCGGCAGCCTGGCGATAGGAGGCGCGATAGGAACGGTGGCGGTGCTGACGAAACAGGAGTTCATGCTGCTGATGGTAGGCGGCGTGTTTGTCATTGAGGCGCTATCAGTGATGTTGCAGGTGAGCGTTTTCAAGATGACGAAACGCACGACAGGCACCGGCAGGCGCATGTTTAAGATGACGCCGTTGCATCATCACTTTGAAATGCAGGACTGGAAAGAGTCGAAAATTGTGTTTCGGTTTTTGATCCTGGCGATTCTGTTTGCGATGTTGAGCCTGTCAACACTGAAGCTGCGTTGAAGGCCACTCCAAAGAGGTCGAGGAATTGATTGGAAGTTGCCGGCAAGAAAGTTTTGGTGATGGGGGCGGCGCGCAGCGGTGTCGCCTGCGCTAAGTTCCTGTCGCAGCGCGGCGCCACCGTTGCGCTTAACGATGCCAAGCCCATAGATGATTGGTCCCCTGAAGCACGGGAGCTAAAGACGCAGGGTGTCGGTTGTTTGCCGGGCGACGTGCCGGGGTGGCTACTCGATCAGATTGATTTACTGGTGGTTAGTCCGGGCATACCGGGGAAGGCGATTCCTCTCCGTTATGCAGAACGTGCGGGCGCCGAAGTCATCGGCGAAGTCGAGCTGGCGTCACGATTCTTGAAAGGTCGAATGGTCGCAATTACCGGCTCAAACGGAAAGACGACGACTACGAGCCTGATTGGTCGGTTGTTGAAAGATGCGGGCTTGCAGACGCAGGTCGGCGGCAACATCGGAACCCCCCTGATTTCGTTAGTCGAGACTTCTCAAGACGATGGTTGGACGGTAGTAGAGCTCTCCAGCTTTCAGTTGGAGACAATCACGGAGTTTCATCCGCAGGTGGCGATAGTGCTGAATGTTACGCCAAATCACATGGACCGTTACGAGTCGCTAACGGATTACGCCGCCGCGAAGCACAGGATTTTTATGAACCAGAGACCGGGTGATGTAGCGATTCTTAACGCCGACGATGAAATCGTTTCAAGCTGGGCGAAAGGCTTGCGCGCGCACGTGGTCATGTTCAGTTCGAAGCAGGAGCTTAGCGAAGGCTTGTTTTTGCGAGGGCGTGAAATCGTTTCTCGTTCAGGTAACGCTGAGAAGACGCTGATGGCGCGGAACGATATGAAGCTTCGCGGTCTCCATAATGTTGAAAATGTCATGGCTGGTTTATCAGCAGGACTGGCGTGCGGCGCATCGCCTACATCAATGCGCCAAACGATTAGTGATTTTGAGCCCGTCGAACACCGGCTTGAATTTGTTTCTGAGATAGAAGGCGTCAGGTTTTATAACGACTCGAAAGCCACCAGCGTGGATGCGACTGTTAAGGCGTTGGAAGCGTTCGCAGATGACGACGGAAAAGTCGTGCTAATCCTTGGCGGACGTGGAAAGAAAGCGCCGTACGCGCCCCTGGCTCCGTTAGTAGAGGCAAAGGTTAGACAGTTGGTGCTGATTGGTGAAGATGCCGAAACGATCGCTAACGAGTTGGGGGACTGGGCTAATCATGAGTCCGCAAAGGATATGAGCGACGCGGTAGCGCGTTCGTTTGAAGCGGCGGAAACCGGCGACACGGTGTTACTGGCGCCTGCCTGCGCAAGTTTCGATATGTTCGACAGTTTTGAGCATCGCGGAAGAGTATTTAAGGATGCCGTCTCAAGTCTCAAGTCCCAGGTCTCAGGTGAAGGCCTGAAAACTGAGACTCGAGACTTGGGACTTGAGACTTATTAATGGCAAAGAAGTTATACCCGGACAAGTGGCTTTTCGCGGCAACCGTGGGGTTGGCGCTATTTGGTGTGGTGATGGTCTACAGTGCGTCCGCGGTGATGGCCCAGCGCGCAAACGGCAGCCAGTTTCATTACGTCATTAAGCAGGGTATTTGGACTGGCGTTGGATTCATTGCGATGCTCGTAGCGATGCAGTTTGATTACACGCGATTGAAGGATCGCCGCCTGGTTTATGGATTGTTGATAGTAACGTTTTTAGGTCTGATCGCGGTCTTTGCTTTTTCTCCCATCAATGGCGCGCGACGCTGGATCAAGTTGAGTGGGTTTAATATTCAGCCGTCTGAACTCTCCAAACTCTCACTGGCAATCTTTCTCGCTTACTTTCTGGAGCGACATGCCGGCGAAGAAAGATCGTTCTGGAGGACATTTTTCCCCTGCGCCGCTGTCACCGGTGTTCTAGCGGTTTTGATTGTCGCAGAACCCGATCTGGGCACAGCGATGATGTTGGCGGTGATCTTCGGTGTCCTTATATATACGGCCGGTGCGCGATTACTTCATCTGGGCTATGTGGCCCTGCCTGCCTTAATAGGACTGGCCGGTTTGCTGATCTTCGTGCCTTTTCGCATGCGCCGGATGATCATGTTTTTGGATCCCTGGGCCGACCCGCAGGGCAGCGGATTTCAAGTGGTCCAATCGCTGATTGCGATTGGCTCGGGAGGGCCGAATGGTCTCGGTTTTGCGCAGGGCAAACAGAAGATGCTGTTCCTTCCGTTTGCACACTCCGACTTCATCTTTGCGGTGGTCGGTGAAGAGCTTGGCCTCGTGGGAACGCTCACTGTCTTGTTGGTTTTCGGACTGTTTCTCTGGCGCGGCATTCGCACGTCGTTGCTGGCGCCGGATCGCTTCGGAATGCTTTTGGCGATGGGCCTGGTGACGGGGATTGTAGTCCAGGCTCTATTTAATATGAGCGTAGTGCTTTCTATGGTGCCGACTAAAGGCATTCCTTTACCGTTTATTTCATACGGTGGCTCGTCGTTGGTGCCGACGCTCGCCTCCGTTGGAATTTTACTGAACATATCCCAACACACGACCGGTTCACTCGACCTGGCAAAAGTGAAATCAGTCGCGGCGGGTAGTAGCAAAGAAACGAAGAAACTCCGCGCGGCGCCCGCGAGGCGAGTTGCGTCATCGCGTTTTGGATAGCAAAAGCAGTTCAGGGTCCAAGCCTCAGCTTGCTCTTTCTGCGCGTCAACAGCCTGAAGGCTGAACCTGAACTACAAGCATGAAGTTTAGAGTTCAGGCTTGAGATTTTGGTTTTGGATACGAAGGGCAGCCTGAAGGCTGAACTCTGAACTACAACTTGAAATGCGATGCGCGTGTTGATCGCCGCCGGCGGGACCGGCGGACACATTTACCCGGGAATAGCAGTGGCCAACGAAATATTGCGACGCCACCCCGGTTCGGAAATCAGATTTGTAGGCACCGTCCGAGGTCTAGAGAGCAAGCTGCTACCGAGAGCAGGGTTCGAACTTTCGTTCATTGAAAGCGCTGGTCTAAAGAATGTGGGACTGACGGCGCAGATTCGTGGATTGCTGATCCTGCCGAAGAGTTTGCTTGAAGCACGTAGGCTGCTGAGGCAGTTTCGACCCGATGTTGTCATCGGCGCCGGCGGTTATGTTTCAGGCCCGGTTTTGATGGCTGCGGCACTGATGAGGCTGCCGACTCTGGTGATGGATTCAAACGCGCTGCCGGGTTGGACCAATCGACGGTTGGCGCGCGTCGTTGACAAGGCGGCAGTATCGTTCGATGAGGCGCTGGCCTATTTCCCGCGCCAGGGCGTGGTGACAGGCAATCCTGTTCGGCGCGAGTTCTTTGAGATACCGGATCGCAAGCGAGACGCGGCGGAATTTCGGGTTCTGGTTTTCGGTGGCTCGCAGGGAGCGCGCGCAATCAACGAAGGAATGATTGCTGCGCTGCCGCATCTTGATAAGTTGAAATCCATGCTCCGCATCACGCACCAAACCGGAGAAGCCGATTTTGAAAAAGTCCTCGAGGCTTACCAGGCTGCAGGGTGGCGCGAGCAGGCAACCGTGACGAAGTACATTGACGATATGGTTTCTGCTTTTGCGAACGTCGATCTTGTCATCTGCCGCGCAGGCGCGACGACAACTGCCGAACTGATTGCGGCCGGCAAGGCGGCGCTAATGATTCCGTTTCCTTTGGCGGCCGATGATCACCAGCGGAAGAATGCGGAAGCGCTGGAATCGGGTGGCGCCGCAAGGATGATTTTGCAAAAGGACCTGACTGGAGCAAGGCTCGCTCGCGAAATTGAATCGTTGGTCCGCGAGCCGGAAAGAATCACTGCGATGGAGAATGCCGGCCGTAAGCTCGCGCGAGGCGACGCGGCGGCGGCTGTGGTTGGTTTGATTGAGGAGCTGGTTGATAGCAGGCAGTAAGCAGAAGGCAGTAGCCATAAGGCAGAAAGCAGCTAGATAAAAATTCGATTAGGCGAGTTCTATGTTTAGAAGGATCCAACACGTTCATTTTGTCGGCATTGGCGGGATCGGGATGTCCGGAATCGCTGAGGTGCTTGTCAATCTGGGCTTCCGTGTCTCCGGATCCGATGCAAAGAAATCGAACGTGACGGATCGTCTTCAGGGAATGGGTGTCGACTTCACCGAGGGTCACGATAGCGAAAATGTCGGTGATGCACACGTCGTTGTTCGTTCAACGGCCGTGCGCGATGACAATCCCGAGATCGTCGAAGCCCAACGTCGGACCATTCCCGTCATACCGCGCGCGGAGATGCTCGCCGAGTTGATGCGTTTGAAGCCGCACACGGTGGCAGTCGCCGGGTCTCACGGTAAGACAACAACCACCTCGATGGTGGCAACGGTGCTGGGCCATGCCGGCATGGACCCCACCATTGTCGTTGGTGGAGTTGTGGGCGCCTTTGGATCAAATGCGCACCTCGGTACAAGCGATCTGATGGTGGTTGAGGCGGATGAAAGCGACCGTTCGTTTCTGATGCTGACGCCGACAATCGCTGTGGTTACCAACATCGATCGCGAACATATGGATTACTACCACGACATGGATGACGTGCGGACATGCTTTACGAATTTCGTAAACAAGGTTCCGTTCTACGGCGCGTCAGTTCTTTGTCTTGACGATCCAAACGTGCAGGCGATCATTCCGCACATTGAACGTCGCAGAATAACTTACGGCCTTAGTGCGCAGGCTGACATCTCAGCGCACGCGATTCGTTACGACCAAAACTTTGGATCAGTTTTCACCGTCTGGCATGGTGCTGACGTCGTTGGTGACATCACTTTGCGCGTTCCGGGTTTGCACAACGTTTATAACGCTTTGGCTGCGACCGCCGTTGGCTTCGAATTGGATGTTCCTTTCAGTCAAATCGCTGAAGCGCTCGGAAGTTTCAGCGGAGCGGGGCGGCGTTTCCAGTTCAAAGGCGAATCCGGGGGCGTGATGGTAGTTGATGATTATGGTCATCATCCAACCGAAGTTAAGGCGACGCTGGCTGCGGCGAAAATCGGTTCCGGTGGAAGGCGGATTGTGGTGTTGTTTCAGCCGCATCGTTACACGCGCACACACGATCTGATGGAGGAGTTTGCTCGGTCGTTCAATAACGCGGATACGCTCTTTGTTACGGACATTTATGCCGCCAGCGAAGATCCAATTGAAGGCACTACTGCCGAAACTTTGACGGCGGCAATCAAACGTTTTGGGCACAAGGACGTGCGCTATGTGGGTGCACTCGAAAATGCTCCCGAGGCTTTGAGAGACCACGTGCAATCGGGGGATCTCGTTTTGACGCTGGGGGCCGGCACTGTGAGCCGAGTGAGCGATCAGCTCATTGCTTTATTGCGTGAGCGAAGTGAAGGACAGGTGGCGTAAAGCAAACACGATTCGTTTGCGATCGATTGCGATGACTCAAACCAAAGAACCAAACCAGTTCCGCGAACGCGATGCCGCGCTTGAGCAGTTGGCGACGAATCTCGATGTGCGTGCCGAGCGGGGCAAACGGTTTGCTGAACTCACGAGCCTGCGTGTTGGTGGTGCGATCGACTGGGTACTGTCCCCGGAGACTGAATCGCAGGCAGCCGCCATTGTTCATGAGATGGACCAGGCCGGAATCGCATGGCGTGCGCTGGGGTCAGGCAGCAACATCCTGGCTGATGACGGCGATCACCACTATGTCGTTCTCAGTTTGAAAGAATTGAAAGGCGAGCTGGAGTTTGATGGTGAACGCGTATCGGTTCCTGCGGGTTATTCGCTCCCACGGCTCTGCATCGATGTAGCGCGCCAGGGCCTCTCGGGGATTGAAGGTCTGGGTGGAATTCCCGGGACCGTCGGAGGCGCGCTTTGGATGAACGCCGGCGCCTATGGCCACGAGATCGGAACGGTAACCGAAACGGTTCGTGTGGCTCGCGATGGCAAAGTGACTGAGATTCCGGGGACAGATATCCAGTGGAACTACCGTCACACCTCGTTCAAAGAAGGCGAGCTGGTTTTGGGCGCAACGTTGCATCTGGTGCCTGACGATCCTGAGAAGATTCGTGCGCGAATGGAAGATGCAAAGTCACGCAGGATGGCGACCCAGCCGCATGGATCTCGCTCGGCCGGTTGTTTCTTCAAGAACCCGCCGGAGGGCACGGTCGGCACCGGGAAGATCATCGATGAGATTGGAATGAAAGGGACGCGAAAAGGCAGCGCTGTCATCTCGCCGGTCCACGCAAATTTTATTGTCACTGAAGGTGAAGGCGCGCGCGCCGAGGACGCTCTGGCCCTGGCGGAGGAGGTTCGCGATCGAGTCAAACGTGAACACGGGATCGACCTTGAATATGAAGTTGAGCTTTGGCGTGCGAATGAGCCCAAGCAATCGCATAAGGTCGAAACCGATCAGTCAGATGCAGAAGCCAACGAACGGCAAACGATAGCTAACGGAAAGGAATCGTCGTGAAAGAGCAAGTCGTCGTTCATAAAGTCGGGAATCGTTCCGGCATCTCCGGACAACGTCGATCGAGTGCAGTCGCACAACGGGCGAAACGGCGCGAGAGTGGTGGCGAGGGAGTGCGCTCCCGGCTTCGTTCGTTGTTCAACTACTTTCCGTCGGTTCTCAAAGTGGTTTTGGCGGTGGGTATTGGAGTGGTCATTTTCGCCAGCTATCGAGCGGCTGCTTCGGCCACGTTTTTCCAGGCGCGTTCGGTGGAAGTGCAGGGGACGTCACGAGTCGCGAAGGAAGAGGTCCAGACTTTAGTTCGCCATCAGGTTGAGAAAATGGGTGTGTGGAATTCCGACCTGGCTGCGATGACCGCGCGTATTGAGCGCCTGCCATGGGTGCGCACCGCGGTGGTCTCTCGAGTCTTGCCTGATGGAATTCGGGTGCGTATTTCAGAGCGAGTGCCTCGAGTCGTAATAAGAACAGGATCGGGGCGCTTTCGTTGGGCCGATGAAGAAGCAGTATTGCTGGGGGAGATGTTGCCCACAGATCAGATTCCTGCGTTCTTCCTGCGCGGGTTGAGTGAGGAGGATTCGGAAACGGCCCACGTTGAGAACCGTGAGAGGATTCAGAAGTTTTTGGAATTGCAAAGAGAGTGGGACGCAGCGGGGCTTTCGGAACGCGTGAGCGAGGTCAACTTGTTTGACCTTCGCGACGTGCGGGCCCAACTAGCCGGCGACAGTTCGCAAATCGAAGTGCGCTTAGGCTCACAGGATCAGGCGAAGCGTTTGAAGGAAGCACTCAATGTTCTGGATGAACAACGGCAGACGCCTCGTGGTGCGCTCATCAGTTATATCGATATGAGTCCTGGGAAACGCGCCATAGTTGGTTTGGCTTCAGGAGTTCATGCGAACAAAGAGGAACCTTCAGCTACGAGCGAGGAACCGGTAACCGAGAAGAAGACAACGCCGGTGCCAGCTCCCAGCGCGGCGCGAAACAGAGATGCCCGCACCGTCGATGCTAACAGCAAGAAAGACACTAAAGATAAGCGGACTGGACCAGACAAGAAGTCTGAAAAACCCAAAGATGCGGCTCGTCGTCGAACATAAACTGTTTCACCGGGAGGAGCACTCGTAAATGGCCAAGCGCACGCAGCACACAATCGGTCTCGACATAGGGACGAGTAGGGTGACGTGTATCGCTTGTGAGCCCGGTGAAGGTGGATTGTTGGATATCGTCGGGATCGGGGAGGCTGAAGCTCGAGGACTTAGAAAGGGCGTGATCGTCAACCCTGATGCGGCAGTTGACGCTATCAAAAGAGCGGTTGAAGAAGCGGAAAGGATGAGCGGGGTGCAAGCCGAAGAAGTCTCGATCAACCTGGCCGGTTCCCACATCCTTGGCTTCAACGGGCAGGCGATTGTTGCCGTGTCTGGCCGTGACCGTGAGATCAATACGGAAGATGTTCGACGAGCCATTGACTCGGCATGCGCCATTCAGCTTCCGGCCGGACGTGAGATCGTCGATCGCTTGCCACAGGAATTCATCGTCGACGACCAGGATGGAATTAATGATCCCGTAGGCATGATCGGGGCTCGGCTTGCCGTCAAAGTTCACATCGTTACCAGCCCGGTAACCGCCCGCCAAAATGCCATTAATGCTGTTAATCGTGCCGGACTAATCGTGGCCGACATGGTCCTCGAGCAATTGGCAGCTGCGGAGGCCTCTTTAACCGAAGATGACAAGGAATTTGGCGCGGCGCTGGTGGACATAGGTGCGGAGACAACAGGGCTAGTCATTTATCAACGGGGTGCGGTGCAACACACGGCCGTTTTCCCACTTGGTGGCTCGCATTTTACCAACGACATTGCCTTTGGACTGCGAACGCCGATACCCGATGCGGAAAAAATCAAACGCACCGTCGGCTGCGCGTGCAGTACATCTCTTTCCGAACTGGAACGCGGCGAGTTGGTAGATGTTCCATCCGTCGGAGGGCGCGCACCTCGTCAACTTTCTAGGCAGATACTATGCGACATCCTTCAGCCGCGTGCAGAAGAAGTTCTGATGCACGTTGCGGACGAGATCAAGGATGCTGGTTGGGAGAGACAACTTTCTAGCGGCGTAGTCCTTACCGGGGGCGGCGCACTGTTAAGCGGCATGACCGAGATCGCAGAGCAGGTCTTTGATGCGCCTGTGCGAACCGGGTATCCGGAAAGAGATCGATTCGGCGGTCTGATCGAGGACGTACAAAGTCCAGCATGGGCCGCGGCTGCAGGACTGGCCCTTGTTGCGAGTCGCACACAGGCAAGCGAGATGCGGGCGGGCATCAGTCGTCGTGGTTCAACTGGAAAGCTCACGCATTTTGTTTCACGTTTTCGCAATCGTTTCAGTAGTATTTTTTGACAAGTTGTTGTATGCTTTCGCCCCGGTCGCACAAGATATTGTCCGCAATATATCGAGGCCGATGGCGAAAGCAACCCAACATAGAAGAAAGAAGCCTTGGAAGCCTTCACGCTTCGGAAGAGAGGAAATCACTATGGCAGAGGATGCTCGTCGACCCGATAGAGGCATTAATATTTTCATTGATGACGACCCACCGATCAGCGGCGCTCGCATAAAGGTCATCGGAATTGGCGGCGGCGGTGGTAATGCGGTTAACCGCATGATCGATTGCGGTATCGAGGGGATCGAGTTCCTCGTAGCCAATACAGATCTTCAGGCGCTCAAGCGATCGAAAGCTCCCATCAAAATTCAGTTAGGCAGCAAGCTTACTAAAGGGCTTGGTGCCGGTGCCAATCCGAACGTGGGCCGGGAAGCGGCCCTGGAAGACACCGACAAAATTATCGAAGTCCTCGAGGGCGCCGACATGGTGTTTGTCACGACCGGGTTGGGCGGCGGCACGGGCACTGGGGCTGCGCCAATCATTGCTTCGCTGGCAACTGAATTGGAAGCGCTCACCGTAGCAGTTGTTACCAAGCCTTTTCACTTTGAAGGTCGACGGAGGATGCAGCAGGCCGAAAATGGTATCCGCGAATTAAAGGAATGCGTGGATACCGTCATCACGATTCCCAATGAGCGTCTGCTACATACCGTCCAAAAGGACTCATCGCTGGCCGAATCGTTTGCCGTAGCCGACGATGTGCTCCGACAGGCTGTGCAGGGCATCAGTGATCTTATTACAGTACCCGGCTTAATAAATCTGGATTTCGCTGACGTTAAATCGATCATGGCAGGGATGGGCATGGCATTGATGGGCGCTGGTCGCGCGCGTGGAGAGAACCGCGCAATTGAAGCGACCCAGCAAGCGATCTCTTCACCACTGCTGGAGGAGGCTACGATCCAGGGAGCGAAGGGTGTGCTCATTAACATTACCGGTGGACCAGACCTGACGCTTTACGAGGTTAATACTGCCTCAACCATTATTCGTGAGTCGGCCGATGAAGATGCCAACATCATCTTTGGAGCTGTGATTGATGAGAATATGCGCGATGAGATGAAGATTACCGTGATCGCCACCGGATTCGGCGAGGAAGCGGTATCGGTAGCGTCAGCAGCTGCGATGTCGTCGATGACTGCCTCCCCTCGTTTGGTTCAGCGATCGACTGATGAATTGCAGCGGCCGATGATGCAACCGCGCGCCGACGATCTGGACGTGCCTACGTTTATTCGTAAGAAAGCCGACTAACAACAACCGTTCACCATGACAAAAGGAAGGCCGATCTTTTCAGCCTTCCTTTTGATTTTTGCTGTCTTCGGATCTGGATGATCTGAATCCTTGCCATTGCAAAAATAATGCGTAGTTTTTGTTTTCGGCCTTTGCTTTTTAACTCTCGGTTGTGTAGCATGAAGGTCATTCCTTGCAGGATTTTCCATTACGGGTAAGTCGTCCCTCTCCTCGAATGGCCGCAGCCTGCGAGAGTAGTGTGGGTCCGCGTCAGCGCATTCCCGCCAATGTGCTTCGTGCGATCAATTTTGAACCCGTCTTTAAATTTGTTGGAGGTAAGAAAAAGTGAATCGTAAACTGATTAGAACCACGCTCGCCGAGGTTAAAGGAAAAGCCCGCGAGGTGCCTCAGCCGAGAGAACGTGTGAATGGCGGTTCTCATCGAGGATCAGGTGAGGGTGGAAGAGAGTCGTCGCCCCGTTCAGCCCAACCATCATCGGTGCAGGTCAGGAAGCGGACGCCGCCGCCGATGGAAACGAATGCCGAGCTGTTCTACTACAAGAAGCAGATAGACGCTCATACGCCCATGGTGATCGTGTTGCTTGATGGTGAAGAGATTGAGGGTACAATCGAATGGTACGATCGCGGTGCCTTGAAGGTTAACCGTAAGTCAGAGCCAAATATTTTATTGCTGAAGAGAAACGTCAAATACATGTTCAAGGCCGACGATCGTGTCGATGACGCCGCGGAATAGAGAAGCTCAAACAATATCGTCTCAATAGTTTTCCTGCCCCTTTTTCGGCGCCCCGTCTCGACCAATGAGGCAGTTTGGCAACAACCCAACTCATTTACCTCCTCGACAGCGCCGTTCTTTGCCTCGTATCGCGATCACGATGGGTGACCCTGCTGGTATAGGTCCGGAAGTAGTCCTTAAAGCAGTGGCCGAAGAAGAAATTCAGAGGATATGCATTCCAGTGATCATAGGCGACGCTCAATTGCTGGCCCACACGGCGCGGAAGCTGGACCTGCAGTCGGGGTATGACATCGTTCGCCAGGATGAGCCTCTTCCGGATGAGCTTTCTGAACCAGTAATTTTTCACCTGGATAATATCAACGGTGTAATAGAGCCAGGCATCGAGTCTGGACCAGCCGGGAAGGCTGCTGGTGGCTACATCGAAGCCGCGGTCGAATTATGTGCGGCGGGAAGTGTTGATGCCATCGCGACTGCTCCTATCAACAAACGATCGCTCTTCTTGGGGGGATATAGTTTTCCCGGCCACACCGAGTTTCTCGCTCATCTCACCGGCAGCGAAGAGTATGCAATGGCTTTTGTGGCCGCGAATCTTCGCATCGTTTTGATATCGACGCACGTACCGCTGGCTGAGGCGATAAGACTCGTAAAGCGAGATCGCATCGTAAAGACAATTCATCTCACCGATCGCGAGTTGATACGCTGGGGAATCGAGCGACCACGACTGGCGGTAGCGGCTTTGAACCCTCACGGGGCCGAGGGCGGACTCTTTGGGATGGAAGAAACGTCAGAGATTGCTCCGGCGATTGCGGACTGCCAGGGAGTTGATGAAATTGACGTTCAGGGGCCATTTTCGGCAGATACCGTGTTTCTGAGGGCGTCGCGTGGAGAGTTTGATGCGGTGATCGCGTGCTATCACGACCAGGCGATGATCCCGGTAAAATGTCTTTCGTTTGGCGAGGCTGTGAATGTTACTCTGGGACTGCCGTTTATCAGGACATCAGTTGATCACGGAACGGCTTTCGATATTGCAGGTAAGGGAATTGCAGAACATTCGAGCATGATTGCCGCCATCAAATTGGCTGCAGAGTTATCAACCAGAGCGGGCGAGAGCAGTCGTGCCGTGGAAGTGTAAGGGACCGATGGTTAACAAAGAAGAATCCCAGACCGCCGGACGAAAAACACCCGCAGCCCGTGAGGATAACAGTCGGCGTATCCTGGTAGCGGATGATGATCCAGCTATCCTTCGTTTAGTCACAGCTATTCTGGAAAAAGAACATTACGCGGTAGTACCTGCGCGCGATGGCCGCGAGGCTTACAAGATCATGCAGTCAGATCAAAATTTTACGGCCGCGATCTTCGACGTTGTAATGCCACACATCTCTGGACCCGAACTAGTGCGCTTCATGAAAACCGAGAAACGGCTGATGCGGATTCCGGTGATGATGATGACTGCGGAGCAGGATCCAAAATTATCTTCTGATAGTTTTTCAGCCGGCGCAGTGGTTTTCCTGCCCAAACCGTTTACCACTGCGCAACTGCACATCATGTTGCAAATGCTCGTCGGCAAGGCCAACAGCTAAGACATGATCTCCTTCGCCTCGTACATTTCGAAATTCGGGAGCAGGTTGGTCCCGGTTGCCTGCTGCTTTCTGATCATCTCTGCGGCTGCGGCTGCGGCGAAGACTCCTCAACTCAGCAATAGCCAGGCTCGCAAATTAATAGCCAAAATGGCAGGCATGGAATTGCCTGGCGGTTCAGTGCGCGTCAAAACGATTTCTGCCGGTGGCGACGGATCAGCGGAAGTTGCTGGCGAGATTAAGACTATTTTCAAGTTTGAAAAAGACAGCACCGGAAGATGGCGTGTCACGGAACTTCGAGTCGGTCCGGATCGTTGGCTGCGGATTACTCATATCGCCAATGCGCTGAACACAAAAATTCCGGTGGACGACTGTTCCGCACCGGATCCTCCTTTTCGGGGTTCACAGGCCATCGATCCGAGCGCGAAGAGGTCGCGTTGTCTACTGGCCAGTCTTTTGGGTGTGGAACTTCCATCAGACTCGGTTCGGATTCAAGAGGTCTCGCCCTTCGCGGTACCGATGGGTTCGCAACCTTCTGCAATTGTTACCGCGCTGATCACGGTCAATGCGCGCATTGTTCACCAAGGCACCGAGCCGCGCGTAAGCGAATTACGAACAGGAAATCGCGACTGGGTCCAGCTAGAACCATTGGTCGCTTCCATCGACAGGGAGAAACAGGAACAGGCGCGCGGGGAACTGGCATGGATGGCCGAGGCGTTGGAAAAGTTTCGCAAAGATAAAGGCTTCTATATCGTTTCCGATTCACAGGCGGTGGCAATCGATCACCTTAGCCCAAAGTACCTTCCGCGGGTAATTCGCATCGACCCCTGGCAGAGACCTTACAAATACCAGGGCGAACGCCACCGTTTCACCCTCCGCTCCCTTGGAGCCGATGGCAAGGACGGCACGGCCGACGACATCGAACTAGCCGGCCCTTCGCGTTGATGCTCTCCTTCCGGGTAAATTTCTTGACTCACTATCTGCACGGGTGTTAGTTTTCAGCTGCGGTTTCGAGCGCAAGCTGCTCGATATCAAACAGCAATAGACAAGCCCGTTGCCCACTGCAAAGAAGTTCTTTTAACCCCGCCAGTGGTGCTGATTCAGCTAAGGTAATTCAAGTTTTGCCAGCTGACCCGAATCCCGTTGTTAGTCGACCCACCATACGGAACCTGGTGCCGTCGTTTTCCCTCAAAGCGTTTAGACGAAAACATCTGAATTGCTGAGACTATCCCTGTTATGCTTGTAAGGCTCCTTTGGGCAAACGGATGAAGCGGAGGCGCGCAGAGTTAGCGCGAACAATACCTTGAGTAAACCCTACGGACCCATTCGACGCTGGTTGGACAAGATGGGACTGATCGAGAGTCAGCCATCCGAAGAGCAAATTCCCACTGCCGAACTGCCCAAGCCTGAACCACCGGCCGATGAGGAACCTGAACAACTCAGCAAGCAACAATTGGAAATAACCACCGCCGACACCAGGCCACTTCCACCGGGAATGGCAGAAGATTTCATCGCCAAACCGAACACGGATGAAGAACAGATGGAGAGTAAAGTCACACAAACCGGAGCCACTGCTTCTGAAATGCCGGAAAGAGTCAGCGGTCCCCTGCTTGACCTGGGAGACTTTGAGCCGGCGCATGCTGCGGCGGAAGAAGATTTCGTATTGGACATCGATCTCGATGAAGTCGCGGAGGGTGCGCCTGCTGCAAAGTCGTTTGCGAGTCAGCCGGTTCCTGGTCGAAGTCTACGCGCTGAAGACGATCGGCAATTTGACGTAGAGGACGTTGTTGACTCGGTCGCTGAGCGTGTGAAGCCGACTGTGGATCCGATGGCGGAAACTCAGGAATTGACGCACGGCATGCCGGATCAGCAAGCTGCCGCTGACAGAGCTTTCACGGAGCCGGAAATTGTCGAAGCAGAAATGAGGCGCACGCCAACGTCGGCGCCGGTTGCTGAGTCTGGACAGGTTAGTTCGCAACAGCTGTCGCCGGAAGCCATTGACGCGATAGCACGACGCGCGGTTGAGATGCTTTCGGAAAAGGTGGTGCAGGAAATTGCCTGGGAAGTGGTGCCGCAGCTTGCCGAGCTCATGATTAAGCGACAGCTTGAAGAAAAGAATTCCTGAAATAAACATAATCCGACGCTCAGGTGCAGGCGATCTCGAAAGAGGTCGCCTGTTTCTTTCTTATAGAGAACTCGGAATGCCACAAGATGCGGCGAATATGAAATCGCTTGACTATTATTTACAATGCTTCGAATAACGAATCGTGGCAACAACTGACAACGGACAAGTGACTATTAAGCATGGACATTCCCAAACAATACGATCCTAAACAAGCCGAGCAAGATCATTACGAGCGCTGGGAAAAACTGGGTTTTTTTGCTCCCGAGATTAACCGCGACCCAGACGCGCCTGTGTTTTCCATAGTAATCCCGCCGCCAAACGTCACTGGCTCACTCCATATGGGCCACGCTCTGCAACACACAATGATGGACGTGCTGACACGTTATAAGCGGATGAGCGGCTATCGCACGCTCTGGCTGACGGGCATGGACCACGCCGGCATCTCCACGCAGTTAATGGTCACCCGTGAATTGAAGAAAGAGAGGTTGACGCGATACGACCTGGGTCGTGAGGCGTTTGTCGATCGCGTCTGGAAGTGGAAAAAAGAATCAGGCGGACAGATTTCACGTCAGATGCGCCGTGAAGGAGCGTCCGTCGATTGGTCGCGGGAAAAGTTTACGATGGACGAAGACCTGTCGCGTGCGGTTCGTGAAGTCTTTGTCCGGCTTTACGAAGAGGGAATGATTTATCGCGGCAACCGAATCGTGAACTGGTGCCCTAACGATCAAACCGTGTTATCCGATCTCGAAGTACAGAAGGAGCCCCAGGCAGGCAAGCTTTATTACCTGCAGTATCCGGTGAAGGGAAGCGACAAACGCGTCACGGTGGCTACCACTCGTCCAGAAACCATGTTGGGCGATACAGCAGTGGCCGTTAACCCGGACGATGAACGATATCGAGACTTGGTAGGAGCGACTCTGATGCTGCCGCTAACCGATCGCGAGATCCCGGTTATCGCTGACGAGTTTGTCGATCCCGAATTTGGAACCGGCGCTGTGAAGGTGACACCGGCGCATGATCCAAATGACTACGACATGGGCGTGCGTCACGACCTTGCACAGATATCCGTTATCGATCTTCAGGCTAAGATGACCGAGGCTGCAGGCGCAGACTTCACCGGCCTTGATCGATACCAGGCGCGCACGAAGGTAGTCGAGAAGTTTGAGGAGCTGGGCCTGCTCGAGAAAATTGTTGACTACGAGTTTTCGATTTCGAAGTGTGAACGCTGCAAGACTGTGATCGAACCGTTGACTTCAACCCAGTGGTTTCTGCGCATGGACCAGCTGCGGGAACTCGCGCTTGATTTGATGACTCGCGAGCAGAAGCCACGCTTCGTTCCTGAAGTCCCTCATCAAAAGGTTTACACAAGCTGGCTCGAGAATCTGCGGGATTGGACCATCTCACGCCAGCTCTGGTGGGGCCATCAGATTCCTGCCTGGTACACGCTAAATGGCGAGCTGATTGTCGCCCGAAGCGAAGCGGAGGCGCGGGAAAGCGCCGGCACTGACGAGCTGACCCAGGATCCTGATGTGCTCGACACATGGTTTTCCTCCGCACTTTGGCCTTTCTCCACCCTGGGTTGGCCGGAGCAAACTGACGATTTGAAGACCTTTTATCCTACGTCTGTGCTGGTCACTGCGCGCGACATCATCTTTCTGTGGGTTTCGCGAATGGTGATGATGGGGATGAAGTTTATAGGCGAGCGGCCTTTTGACGACGTCTACATCACCGGAACCATTCTCGATCCGCACGGACAGCGTATGTCGAAGACAAAAATGAACGGGATAGATCCGCTCGAGGTGTTTGACCGGTATGGCGTCGATGCCACGCGTCTCAAGCTGGCTTCGGTTGGTAGCACCGATGTTCGCTGGAACGACAAGCAGGTCGAGTCGTATAGAAACTTTGCCAACAAGATCTGGAACGCTGCTCGTTTCTGTTTACTAAACTCCGAAGGTGCAACCATCGATTCGGACATGCTGAGCGGCGCGAGCTCTCTACATGATCGTTGGATACTGTCACGCTTAAATAAAACTGCCCGCGACGTTCGCGCTGCGATCGCAGATTACGAGTTTCACGAAGCGGTGCAAAGTCTCTACCACTTCTTCTGGGACGATTTTTGCGATTGGTACATCGAGTTGACCAAGGCCGACGTTACCGCCGAGGAAAAGACGCATCAACGAGACGAAGCACGCACGCGCTTGATCAGCGTTCTGGAACAGGCGCTGCGACTCCTGCATCCGTTTATGCCATACATCACCGAGGATCTCTGGCTCCGGCTTCCGGGAGCGCACGAGAAATTGCTTCATCAAGCATATGCGGGCGCCGAGCCGACAATAATGCTGGCTGCTTATCCCGAGGCCAACTCGGAGCTGATTGACGAAGAAGCCGAATGGCAAATGCAAGCAGTGATTGATTTGATCTCGCGCGTTCGAAACATTCGCTCAGAAATGAATATCAAACCTGGCGAGCGAGTGACGGTGATGATAGGTGCACCGGATGAAAAACTAAGATCGGTCTTGGTAGCCAACACAAACCAAATCAGTCGCATCGTTCGTGCTTCCGAAGTTTCAATACAGGAAATCCTTGACGCGCCGCGCGCTTCCGCAAGGGCGGTCCTTGTTGGCGGTGCTGAGGTAGCCGTGCCACTGGAAGGTCTAATCGATTTCGCGCAGGAGCGGCAGCGCCTGAGTAAAGAGAAAGAGAAACTGCAGGCGGAAGCGGGCAAACTCGAGGCCCAGCTCGGAAACCCGCAGTTTGCCGAGCGAGCTCCTGCGGAAAAAGTCGCAGAGTTGCGCGCACGTATTTCCGATATTGCCCAGCGCACAGCTCAGCTTGATCTCACGATAGCGAACCTGGAGTAGGCTGACCAAATCCGGGAAGCCTTACAGAACCGAGCGCGGTAGCGCCGGATGCTGGAGGTTACTCAAAATTGAATCGCCGGCCTGTTGCCAACGTAGCCTTTAGCATCCGGCGCTACCGCGCGCGGTTCTGTAATGTAGTCGTGATGTCCCGCGGGTGAGGGTCAAAGCGGTGACAAGGAACCGCACTCCAAGGAGGCGCCTCATATGTAGACCCGACGCTGGTTTTAGGAACAGGAACGCCTGGCTGACGTGTAAACCCCCACAAGGCAGCCTCGCGCGGCTTGAATGCATCTGCTATCAGGGCGTATCTTTGGGACACATGAGCCGCCGGTCCTAACTTAGGGAGTTTGTTATGCATAATCGATTTATTCGTCAAAGCGCTTTATTAGTGATGGTTCTGATGCTTGTCAGCATCTGTCTGGTTGAGGCAGAGGCACAGACGCGCAGGAGACGCCCACGCCGCGTTAACCGGCCAGTAGTTACAAATCCGGTAATTGCCCCCCCGGGTGAAGAGCAAACCCCAAATAGCGACCCCGAGAGAATCATCAGTACTGCCGACGAAACACCGACTGAGTCTGGAGATCCTGCGCAGACTGCTGGAACGAAGACCACGCCCAGGAAGCCTGGCGAAGAGCAGGAAATGAAGCAGACTATCAACGCGCTCTCAAATCAGGTTAACCGTCTCAACGACAAGTTGAGTCAAATGAGTGAGAACGACAAAACGCTCATTGACATGGAACGGCTGACTCGTGCCGAGCAGCGAGCGGAGAGTTTGCGAAGCCAGCAGATCGACGTTGAGGGCAAGCTGGCAGATTTGCAGTCTCAGCTGGAGCAGACTGAGTTTTCGTTGCGGCCTGAGAACATCGAGCGTGCGGCCGCCGGCTACGGCACTACGCGCCCGGAAGAAGCGCGTGATGCAACGCGGCGGGCTTTGGAAAGCAGGAAGGGACGTTTACAAGCTCAGATCAGGATCCTTGAAACGAGCAAGGTACGTTTGGAGCAGGCCTTGGTGACAGCAGATGCAGAAGTTGACGCTCTGCGACGAAAGTTAGAGCAGCAGAAGCAACAGGAAGCTGTGACGCCTCCTCCGACAGAGCCACGCCCTGCTACTCGAAAACCCGAGTGAATCGCGTGAGTCACAGGCGCATAGAGTACGAGCTTTAGCTTGCGGCGTTTGCAAGAAACTGGCTTACGCGGTACCGAAAGAAAGCACCCGATGCATCGGGGTTGTAGTCTAAACACCTCTTAATCTGAGGGCAGATTCCATGGGCACCATCGCGCAAACAGATCTCTATCGAATAATTTCGCAAGCGGGTGCTCG
>DASQKG010000373.1:0-15648 GCA_035630655.1 Pyrinomonadaceae bacterium | reverse complement strand
AAACAGAACGCGAGATGATGTGGTGTCCGATATTAAACTCTGCAACTTCCGGGATGGCCGCTACTGCTCCTACGTTCCGATAAGTCAGCCCATGTCCGGCGGCGATCAGCAACCCGTATTGCATTCCCAGAGCGGCGCCTTCACGCAGCCTTCTCAGTTCCTGGCCCACGCGCAGCGCGCCTTCGCCATGAAATCCTTGCGCGCCCAGCGTGGCTTCGGCATAAGCCGCCGTGCACAATTCTATCTGCTGCGCGTTTACTTCATGCGCCGCTTCGATCTGTTTTGGATCGGGATCGATAAACAGGCTGGCAAGTATTCCAGCTTGTCGAAGCCGGCCGACGGTCGCACGCACGATTGAGAGATTGGCCTTGACGTCGAGACCGCCTTCGGTGGTTATCTCGTTCGGATTTTCTGGTACCAGACTTACCGCGTCGGGGCGCGCTTCGAGAGCTATGGCCAGCATTTCTTCCGTCGCAGCCATCTCGAGGTTGAGGTAAGTTGTAACAGTTGCACGCAGAGTCTTTACGTCGGCGTCCTGAATGTGCCGGCGGTCTCCGCGCAGATGGATAGTGATGCCGTCAGCACCAGCTTGTTCACACAACATGGCGGCGGCGACCACGCTGGGCTCCGGCGCGCGCCGCGCCTGCCTGATGGTCGCTACGTGATCGACGTTTACATTAAGTCGTGCAGTCATATTGGAGAAAACGACCCGGCCAAAGCATTTTACAAACTCTGCGTATCATGCACCGATTTAATCGCACGGTCATAAACCCCTCGGCGCGCCTGCTGACGAATTCGTCCCACTTCGCTCAGCATCTTGAGACTGTCGCTTGCTACATTCACCTTGCTGCCCTCCGCATGGTCCCAGCGCACGGGAATTTCCTTCAGCCGCAGTCCAGCGCGGTAAGCAACGTAGAGTAGCTCGACATCGAAGCCGAACCGGTCGATCGTTGCGCCCTCAATCAGCGGCCGGCAGACGTGCATCCTAAACGCCTTGAAACCGCATTGGGTATCCCAGAAGGGAAGGCCTGTTGCCAGCCGCACCGCCAGATTAAACACCCGCCCGCCCTGCTCGCGGCGCCAGGGCTGATGCACTCCTATTAAACTGCGATCCAGCGCTCTCGATCCAAAGGCAACGTCGCACTCGCCACGCTCCATAGGCTCAACCAGCTTGGGGGTTTCGGTAATCGGGGTGGACAGATCGGCATCCATAAACAACGCAATGTTGCTGCGCGACGCAAGGAGACCGAGCCTCACCGCCCTGCCTTTTCCCAGGTTCGACTGATAGCTGATCACAGAGGTGCGAACAGCCCCGGATTCGCTCAATTCCTTGCGCGCAGCCTCTCCCGTGTTGTCGGTGGAGCCATCATCAACAACAATCAGTTCCGACTGCGGAGCATTGTCATTGAGGTATGAGACGATGGTGCGCAGAGACTTCCCCAGGCGCCCACCTTCGTTGTATGCCGGAACAACAATTGACAGTGGATTCATCATCTAAGGTTCGCGGCGAATATACCACAGCGATGGGGAACCCCAAGGGGAAGGAGAACCGTGACAACCTGTCAGGTAGGGAAGGAGGGCTTGCCACCGCCCTTTCGTAAATTACCTAAGTTTCTGAGGTTAACCGCACGCCTTGAGCACCGCCCAGCGGCCTGCAGAAGATACTCAATGTCTTTCGCGATTGGGGAGGCGCGACGAAGAGCGGGGGCAAGCCCTTCCCTACTTGAGAGGTCGCCATAGCTTTAGTTTCCACTCGAGGTCTTGCAGCATCTGGCACTGCCGCGCACGGTTCTCAAGCAGCCCTGTGTTAAGATTTCTCCGTAGTCTTTGGCTGACGGCGACCGCGAATTAGAAATTATGTCCAGGCGATTCATTATCATAGCTAGCGCGATCATCATGATTGCGGCGCTCGTAGGGGGCACTATCGGCCGCTCACGCCGCTTCCGTTACACCGCGCCGACTAGTAACGCCGCATCGCGGACCCAGTCTGAAGACATCGAAAAGGATTTCAACGAGGCCCTTTCTTCAATTTCTGACAGCTACGCCGGCAATGTCGATTATGAAAAGGCCACCCAGGCGGCAATCCAGGGGATGCTCTCTACGCTTGATCCCCATTCGATGTATTTCCCGTACAACGAATTCAGGAAGCTGAAGGAAGATCAGGATTCGAGGTTCTATGGCATCGGCGTCACCATCGTGCAGCATCGCGATGGGGTTTACATTCAGTCGGCCGTGGAAGGCACGCCGGCTGGACGCCTCGGCCTCCGTTACGGCGATCGCATACTCGAAGTTGACGGTCATGACGCGCGCGATTGGACCAGCGAACAGGTTTCGAAGAAGGTTCGCGGTGGCAGAGGCGAGCCTGTCAAAATCAAAGTCGACAGGGCAGGCGCGGAAGGACCGCTGGATTTCACGATAATCCGGGATTCGGTCCCGCTCCCTTCGATACGTAACGCATACATCCTTCGTCCCGGGACCGGTTATATCGGTTTAACTGGCGGCTTTCAGAGCACCAGCGACGAAGAACTGCGCGAAGCTATTACCAAGTTGAAAAGCCAGGGTATGCGTCAACTGATTCTCGACCTGCGTGGAAATCCTGGTGGCCTTCTTAATCAGGCCATCGATGTGGCCAGTGAATTTTTGCCGCGTGGCCAGGTGGTGGTATCGGTAAAGGGCCGGACGGACTACAGCGATCCAATCGTTTACAAGTCGAGTGGCGCTAACCCTGAAGACGTGCCTCTTGTCGTTATGATCAATCGAGGATCGGCATCAGCGTCTGAGATCGTTGCCGGTGCAATTCAGGACCACGGAAGGGGATTGATCGTGGGCGAGACCAGTTTCGGTAAAGGGCTGGTCCAACACGTTTTTCAATTACCATTCAATACCGGACTGACGCTGACGACTGCGCGATACTACACGCCGTACGGGCGATCTCTGCAGCGCGACTATTCCAGCGGTTCGCTCTACGATTACTACACGCGACATGAAGAGGAGCCTGCCGCGTCGCCATCGTCGAAAGCATCTCCCTCGCCGGTTGCTGTAGCCTCGCCGATTCCTGTTACACCAAATGGCCCCGCAGTGAAGACTGCGGCCAACAGGGTCTTCTATGGCGGCGGCGGCATTACGCCGGACATTGATGCCAAACCTTTTACGTTTACGCCTGCAAGAAGTCGCATTGCCGAAGCGGCGTTCCAATTTACACGCCGGCTCGCCGCCGGACTTGTTCCCGGGCTGGAAGCCTATAAGGTTCAGCAGGTGCAGTACGGACAAAACCCGAAGGCCGGAGATTATCCGATCAACGAGCGTGTTGTTGAAGCTTTTCGAAGTTTCGTGAGGACTGACACGGAGTCACACTTGACGCCGCCTCAGCTTGACGAAGAAATGGACTTTGTAAAGTTGCGCCTTCGCGAAGAGATCGTAACCGCGGCGTATTCGAACGACGCCGGCGCTCGCGTCTTGCTCGATAGCGATCCGCAGGTCCTGCGCGCGCTCGAAGCATTGCCCGATGCTCGAAAATTAGCGGAAAGTGTGAAGGGCCAGATTTTCCAAGGTTAACCCCCGAACCTAATAACGCGGAGCGATCTCATTAGCACGTGGCTTTAACCCGGTGGCTAAAGGTCGTCATTCCGAATCCGAACCGTTTCTAACGGTTTCTGCATCCCATGCCACAAAACCGTTAAAACCGTTTCCTTTTACCGCCGTATTCTTGATCACCGGGCTTAACCCGCGGTGCTAATGAGATCGCTCCGCGTAACGAATGTTCTGCCAGTTAACCTACCACGCGCGCAATAACACACTTCAAGTAATACGTCTCCGGCACTGTTAGCAAAACCGGATGATCGCCGGCCTGCATGCGCTTCTCAATGATCTGCACCTTGCGGTGCGCATCGTTAGCGGCTTCCGCGATCAGTTCGAGAAACATGTATTCAGGCATGTGATAGGAGCAGGTGCAGGTAACAAGTATGCCGCCCGGTTCCAGCAGCTTCATGGCCCGAAGATTTATTTCCTTATAACCGCGCTCGGCCGCCTTCACACTGGCGCGGTTTTTGGCAAACGCGGGCGGATCCAGCACGATGGTGTTGAATCTTTCTCCAGCGGATTCCATTTCGCGCAAAGCGTCGAAGACGTTTGCTTCGCGAAATTCAACGTTGCCGGCGCTATTGAGCTCAGCATTCGCTCTCGCAAGTTTTATCGCGTCAGCCGAGATATCGATTCCCGTAACGCTCTCGCAAACACCGGCCAGGTAGAGTGCAAACGCGCCGTTGAAAGTAAAACAATCGAGCGCGCGTCCGTGTCCAACGGACCTGGCGGCAACTCGATTCTCGCGCTGGTCCAAAAAGGAACCAGTCTTCTGACCGGCGAGCGGCGCTACCTTGAAACTAATACCGTCCTGGAGTATTTCGAACTCATCAGGCGCTTCGCCGTACAAAGTTCCGGTAATCATCTCAAGGCCTTCATGCAGTCGCACCCGTACGTCGTTTCGCTCAATAATCGCAGCCGGTTTGAACTCTTCCGTTAACAGTTCGACGAGCATTGGCTTGATTGCTTCGGAACCTTGCGAAAGTGTTTGGAGAACTAAGACGGTATCGTAACGATCGACAATCAGCGACGGCAGCAAATCGCCTTCCGAGTAAATCAGGCGGTAAGCATTTGTGTCGGGCCTTATTCCGTTTCGTCGAGCCGCTGCCTCACGTATTCGCTTTCGCCACCATTCACGGTCGATCTCATCGCTGGTTTGAGTCAGGAAGCGCAAAGCGATCTGTGAGGAGTCGCTGTAAAAAGCCTGGCCAATCAAGTTCCGGCCTTTGTCCCCGACGTGGACGATCGAGCCACCGGTTGCTTCACCGGTATCAACAACGTCACTTCGATAGATCCAGAGGTGGCCGGCGCGAATTCGATCAGCGCCGCGCTTGTTAACTGTGACTTCAGTCATGGGCGAATACTCTGACATAACCTCAATGTGATCGCCACCGGGCTGCGTGAAGACTCATGAGGCCGCTTTTGCTGATGCCCCAACGGGGCTACGTCTGTGAAGCCCAGGGTTGCCGGGCTTTACTGACATAGCCCCGTTGGGGCAAAAGCATCAACAACGCTATACCTCTTCACGCATGCGGTACTGCACTCGGTTCTGTAACGAAGCCAATTGCTAGCCTTTATTCGCTATGCTAGGCTTCGAAATACATATTCAACCATGCCGACTAAGACACAGCCCCCAGGCCGTAAGCGTTTCGAAACGTCTTCCGGAATTGATCTCCCCGCCGATTTCAATCCGTCGAATACTGACAGCCTCGATTACGAAAAAGACCTAAACGCGCCTGGGGATTACCCGTTTACTCGCGGCATCTATGCAAACATGTACCGCGGCCGCTTATGGACCATGCGGCAGTATGCGGGTTACGCCACTGCTGAAGAGTCGAATGCGCGTTACAAGTACCTTCTGGCCCAGGGCACAACCGGACTATCTGTTGCATTTGATCTTCCAACCCAGATTGGCCTCGATTCAGATGATCCGCTAGCTGCCGGAGAGGTGGGCAAAGTCGGCGTGGCCATCGACTCGCTCGAAGACATGTCGCGACTCTTTGACGGCATCCCTCTCGACAACGTCTCTACATCGATGACCATTAACGCGACAGCAGCGATACTTCTCAGCCTTTATCTGGCAGTCGCCCGCAAGCAAAACGTGTCGTTTGATAAAGTTAAAGGCACGCTGCAAAACGACATTCTCAAGGAGTACATCGCGCGCGGCACATACATTTATCCTCCGGCGCCTTCGCTTCGTTTGGTCACCGACACCTTCGCGTTCTGCGCGCGCGAAGTGCCCAATTGGAACACCATCTCGATTAGCGGTTATCACATACGCGAAGCCGGATCGACCGCCGTGCAGGAAGTTGCTTTCACACTTGCGGATGGAATTACTTACGTCGAAGCAGCGTTGAACGCGGGTCTGGAGATAGACGATTTCGCGCCGCGCATCTCGTTCTTTTTTAATGCGCACAACAATTTGCTCGAGGAGATTGCGAAGTTTCGCGCCGCCCGCCGCTTGTGGGCCAGGATTATGCGCGAGCGGTTCAAGGCGCGAGACGAACGTTCCTTAATGCTGCGTTTCCATACGCAGACTGCCGGGTCTTCATTAACTGCGCAGCAGCCTGAAGTGAACGTCGTGCGCACCACCATCCAAGCACTTGCGGCGGTGTTGGGAGGAACACAATCGTTACACACCAACGCGATGGACGAAGCGCTTGCGTTGCCGACCGAAGAAGCAGCGCGCCTGGCATTAAGGACGCAGCAGGTCATCGCGCACGAATCTGGTGTTGCAGACACGGCCGATCCTCTTGCGGGCTCGTATGCCATTGAGCAGTTGACGAACGAAATCGAGGACCGCGCCAAAACCTATCTTGGCAAGATTGATGCTATGGGCGGAATGCTACGAGCGATTGAATCGGGTTATGTGCAACGCGAAATACAGGAAGCGGCCTATCGATATCAGCGAGCGATTGAGACTGACGAAGCGATTGTTGTCGGCGTAAATCGTTTTCAATCGACTGAAGAGTCAGGCGTGCCGACATTGCGTGTCGATCCAAAGATTGAGCAGGAACAGATAGACCGCGTTAAGGCTGTGCGCGCGCGGCGCGACGAAGCGGCGGCGCAAAGGGCCTTGGCAAAGGTCGAAGAAGCTGCGCGCGGCACCGAAAACCTCTTGCCGCGAATTCTGGAAAGCGTCGAGGCTAGCGTTACTGTGGGCGAGATTAGCAATCGACTGAGAAGCGTCTGGGGCGAGTATCGCGAGGCGCCCACGGTGTAATTTGCCTCGCCGGTTTGCGGTTCGGACCGAAGTGATTTACGGTGCGGCGGGGTAGAATGGGTAACAGGAGAAACGTTATGGCTCAAAGGCTCAGAGCAATCTATCAAAACGGTGCATTTGTTCCACAATCACCTTGTGACTTGCCCGAGAATTCGGAAGTTGATCTGGTGATTGAAAGACCTCACGTGCTCCCACCGTTGGTTACAGATCCCGACGAGCGCAAGCGCCTCCTTGAGCAATTGGTAGAACGAATGCGTTCGAATCCCATACCGGACGATGCTCCTCGGCATTTCACGCGCGAAGAATTGCATGAACGCCGTTGATACGAATTTCTTTATCTACGTACGTGTTGCGCAAAAGCAGGCCACCCCCGCCGCCGCAGTAGCCAGGATTCTTTCAACAAACAGATATCAGTCGGCTTGTCCACCTGTTTGTAGTCTGGACTGATATGTGATAATCACCGCAACATGCTGAAAACAATTTGGGATTGGTTTCAGATAAACTCTGCGGGATTGGGGGTCGTCTTATCGCTGTTGGGCTTTGTGGTCGTATTTCTTCAGTTACGGAAGACCCGTCGTGCAGCCGAGGCGAGTAAAGTTGCTGCGAACCGCACTTTGTATGCGATATCGCAGATTGATACGGCTTCTGACTTAGCGTCTCTCAAGGAACGGCTAAAAGGTCTGCAGAGTTCAATTCGAGCAAGTCGATTTGAGGTTGCATATAATGAAGCCCAATCGATTCGTGAAGGCTTCCATCAGTTAAGAAATCGAAAGGGTTTCGAAAGCGAAGAAGGGCAGGTTGAACTACAAACAATGGTAACATTCCTTAGGAAGTTACAAGATCATCTTGAAAGAAAAACTCAAGACGCTGAATACCAACTGCCAGTTCGATTTATCAGTGCTAATCTTTCTGACCATGCAACGAAGATATCCGGCTGGATCGAGCAACGAAGATTTGAATTAGGAGGAAAAAGCGATGTTTGAGCCAGAAGTACAGGACCTTCTTCAAGAGCTTCTTGTCAAGTCGGAGGCCGGAGAGGTTAGGTGGCAAGACTCCAAGGTAGCCGGCATGGCAGATACCGTGCGTCAGGATTACTTGGTTGTACTACCGAACATCTCGATCAACATATTCCATGGGAGTGATGGCATTCGACTCAATTTCATTGATAGCGCCGGGGATATCTCACTTGGTTTGCGGCCCGAAACGGACGAGGAAGTCGCATTATTGGAGAAAATTTTTTCATCTGCCGACCGGATCGTCTCAGGAGAAAAGGCCAGAAAGACATTAGACGACGTCAAGAAAGCTCTTAGTCAAAAGGGTCCGGTAGGCGAACTAGAACGTAGAAACTCCCCTTTTTAGTCTATCGTGACGCAAAACCCACTCCTAAAGGTAATCGACCTAAGAACCCAATTTACTACAAAGGACGGGTTGGTGAAGGCGGTTGATGGTGTGACTTTCCATTTGGATGCGGGCGAGTTGTTGGGTCTGGTTGGGGAATCCGGTTGTGGAAAGTCGATCACGGCGCTTTCGATAATGCGGCTGATTGCGCCCCCGGGAAAAATTGCCGGCGGCGAGTTGACGTTTGACGGCAAGAACCTGCTTAAGTTATCAGACGCCGAGATGCGACAGATTCGCGGTGACGACATCGCGATGATCTTTCAGGATCCGATGACTTCGCTCAATCCTGTATTCACCGTGGGCGAGCAGATTGCCGAAGCGCTCCGTCTGCATCGAAAGCTTTCGCGCAAAGAAGCGCGGGCGGCCGCAATCGAAGCGATGCGTGAAGTCTCGATTCCGGATCCGGCGCGCCGCATAAATGATTATCCACACCAACTCTCCGGAGGCATGCGACAGCGCGTCATGATCGCCATGGCGCTTGCTTGCGATCCGAAGCTTTTGATTGCGGACGAACCGACCACCGCGCTCGACGTCACCATCCAGGCGCAAATCCTCGAGCTATTGGAAGAGCTAAGACAACATCGCGAGTTAGCCGTGTTGCTGATCACGCATGATTTGGGAGTGGTAGCCGAAGTAGCCGATCGCGTGGCGGTGATGTACACCGGGCGTATCGTTGAACAGTCGTCGGTTGAAGAATTGTTTGCCAGGCCCAAGCATCCGTACACAGAAGGCCTGTTGCGTTCTGTGCCGAAATTAACGGCAGCGGACGTGATGAAGAAGGAACGCCTTGAAACGATAGAAGGCACCGTGCCGAGCCCGACTGATCTCCCGCCGGGCTGTCACTTCGCGCCGCGTTGCCCACACCGCATGCCGCGCTGCACAGAGGAAGACATTCCACTTTACGAACTGGAAGGTGGGGTTAGGGTTCGCTGTGTGCTTTACGATTTGGCGGCGGCAGTAACGGCGGACCATCAGGTTGAGCGGAAGTTGTCGCCGGACGGTTGAACCGCCAAGACGCCAAGGTCAGTGATGGCAGTTGGTGTCCGATAAGCTTTAGCTTGTCGTGGCGCCGCGACAAACTAAAGTTTATCGGACACTCTAATGCCGGCTACGTTCTTAACAAATGAGTAATCATCAACAACTCGTGAATGTGCGCAAGCTGGTGAAGCATTTCGCTGTCGAAGGCAGCGATGATGTGGTGCGCGCGGTCGATGGTGTCTCGTTTGAGATTTTTCGCGGTGAAACACTTGGACTCGTTGGTGAATCGGGTTGCGGCAAGTCGACGGTGGGCCGTTGTTTGCTGCGTCTGATCGAGCCCACGTCCGGGGAAATCGATTTTGAAGGCCGCGACGTGTTGAAGTTAGGAAAAACTGAGTTGCGCGAGATGCGCCGGCAGATGCAGATCGTGTTTCAGGATCCTTATGCGTCACTCAATCCACGCATGAAGGTCGGCGACATCGTCGGCGAGCCACTGGTGATTCACAAAGTAGGAACGAAGAAGGAACGAAACGACCGCGTGGCGGAGTTGTTGAAGCGAGTCGGCCTCGATCCCGATTACCGCAAGCGCTACAGTCACGAATTTTCGGGAGGCCAACGACAACGCATTGGCGTGGCCCGCACTCTCGCGCTCAATCCAAAGTTGATCGTGGCTGACGAACCCGTCTCGGCGCTCGACGTGTCTGTGCAGGCGCAGGTGGTGAACCTACTTCAGGACCTGCAAAAAGAGTTTGGCCTGGCCTACCTCTTTATTTCGCACGGATTGGCGGTAGTCGAACACATTTCGAATCGCGTAGCGGTCATGTACCTTGGACGAATTGTCGAGGTGGCCACTGCCGCTGAACTCTACGCACGCGCGCTGCATCCTTATACGCAGGCGCTGCTTTCGGCGATTCCCATTCCCGATCCGAAACAGAAACGCGAACGCATTGTTTTGCAGGGCGATGTGCCGACACCGATTAACCCACCTTCGGGCTGTCGCTTCCGAACGCGCTGTCCAATTGCAATAGACGAGTGTGCGCGAATCGATCCGGAGCTGAGGGAGATTTCACCCGGACATACGGTCGCCTGCATTCGCGTACCGGGTTGGTTCGAAGCGCCGGTTGCGGAATAAGCTCTCTGTGCGAAGGGGCTGTGTGTCGCAACCAAACCACGCACTAGCTCCGTAGGAGCCTGATGTTTATAGACCAGGCTATCCTGAGCAGATAGCGCTCCAGCGGAGCGCAATGTTTCGCTTCATATTTATGCGAGCCGGAAAACATGCGAGTCCTCCGGAGCCGGCAGGTGTATTCGGATTGAGATCTATAAACATTTGGTCCCTACGGGACTGGCAGGTTTTGCCAGGAGTTGTCAGCAAAACAAGAACTTGCGAACTTGTTTGACAGAGAACAGGAGAGGCTCCGCAGAGATTGAAACCGGTTCTCCACACCATCCGTATTAGCGGCAAACAACGACTCGGACGGAAGCTTTCTCCCCGTCCTCTTATCACAGGAGGATAAGCAAATGAGCGATCCGAACACCGCTGACTTTCAGCCACCGCCACCACCCCTCGAACCGCCGGCCGAGATTCAAGCGCCGCGACCGGGCAAACTGCGACCAGTTGCGATTGGTTTATTTGTGCTGGGACTCGTGCTCATTGGTGCGGCCATCGCGAAGCTTTTGCCGGGCGGCGCCACCGCTGGGGCTTCGTTCGCATTCTGGGGAATACTGCTCTTCGCACTCAGCTTTGTTCGATTACCTATACCTGACCCGAATGAGCCGCCGATGTCGGGACTGCAAAAGGTTCTGGGAGTTTTTTATGAGCCGACACGCGTGTTTAGAAACTTACGGTCTCATCCGTACTGGTTGGCGGCGTTCCTGACTATCGGAATCGTCAATATCGTTTATGCAAACGCCTTCGTTCAACGTCTGACTCCGGAACGCATCGTGGAACACACGATGGAGAAACTCGAACAGAGTCCGATAAAGCCACCGCCGGAGGCAATGGAAGCAACTAAACAGGATATGCTTCAGGCACTGACGATGCCGGCGCGCAGAATTCTGACTGCCGCCCAAAGCTTTGTCGGCGTTTTCGCCCTGAACTGTTTCGTGGCCGCACTCTGCTTCTTGGGTGTTCTGGCGTTCGGAGGTCGCTTGAATTTCTGGCAAGCCTTCGCCGCAGTACTCCACGCCAACCTGCCGGTCATCGTAATCTCCAAACTACTGAGTTTGATAATTCTTTACGTCAAAGATCCGGCAGACGTTCATCCCATCCTGGGCCAGGAGACGCTGGTGACGGACAATCTTGGAATACTGTTCACACCGGGAGAACGTCCGGCGCTCTTCGTGCTGGGAGCATCGATCGGAGTCCTGTCGTTTTATGGACTTTGGTTGCGGGCGAAAGCATTGGCTAACGCCGGAACGAAGGTCAGCTCCAGTACAGGATGGAGCGTTGCGGTAATTCTTTGGATCCTGGCGTTAATTCTCGGGATGATCTTCGCGACGCTATTCTCGAGCTTTATTTCGTAGGCGTCATATCTCAACCACATCCAATTTGGAAACTCAATGGCTGCGACAACGTGCCATAAAAGCAATCTTGCTAAAGCCCGAAGGGCCGGCAGTTCAAAGGAGGCTCAACATCGCAGGAAAATATTTAAGTTTACTCGTGCATTTTACCTGGAGCACGGCCAGACGTGAGCCGTGGTTAGAAGCAAGCATGCGTGATGACCTCTACTCGTATGTTGGTGGGATCATGAGGAATCATCTGTCGCTCCTTCGGCGCTCAAATTCCATTCGTTCGACCGGATCACGACCTTACGGACGTGGCTATTAAATTCCGGCCCTTCGGGCCTGGGTCGTGGTTCACTCCGACTGACTCGAATGCAGCGATTGCTAGAACAGTCGCTACTCATACCTGAGCGATTCGATCGGATCGAGGCGCGCTGCTTTCCACGCCGGCCATATTCCAAACAGCAAACCTATACCGACGCTGGCAACGAGGCCGCCAATGGGCGCCCAGATAGGTACGTAGGAAGGAAGCAGGAGACGCAGTAGTAGCGTCAGAAGCCAGCCGACAGAAAGACCTACGATGCCGCCGATTCCGGTCAGCGTCGCGGCCTCGATGAGAAATTGCCAGAGAATGTCGCTGCGCCGGGCGCCAATAGCTTTCCGCACACCGATCTCGCGTGTGCGTTCGGTGACCGAAACGAGCATGATGTTCATCACACCGATTCCGCCGACCATCAAGCCGACCGAAGAAATAACCACCATTGCGATCGCCAGGCCGGCAGTAATCGATCGAAAGTTGTTCAGGATGCTCTCGGAGGTTTCCATGCCGAAATTATCAGGGGCGGCGAATGGGACCTGTCGACGCACCCTCAGCATGTCTCGCACCTGGTCCTTCGCTTCATCCATCATTCCAGGTTTCCCAACAGCGAGGATAAAAATGTCGTCGGCGTTGGGCTTTAGTTTCTTGGCGACGCTGAAAGGAAGGTAGATCACGTTGTTTTGATCGTCGCTGCCTCCGCTAATGAGAAACTGTTCGCGTTTCTGAAGCGTGCCGACGACGCGAAATTCATCGGAACCAATCTTGATTGTCTGGCCGACCGGGGAGCCAAAAGGGAAGAAATCGTCTGCTACTTTTGAACCGACGACGCAAACGTCCTGCTTCGTGTCGTTCTCACTCTGTGAGAAAAACCGTCCCTCTGAAACGATCTGGGTTCCGGCGCGTTCAAATTCCGGTAGCGTTCCCTGCAGCGCCACGCCCGCAGTGGTCTTGCCGCCACCCGAAACCATCAGCTTCTGGCCAAAGAAATTATTAGTGATATCAAGGAAGGGAACTGACAATTCAACCGCCGGAAGGCTTGAAAGAGCGATCGCATCGTCGAAGGTGAGTTCCTTACGCATGCGCTCTTCGCGCGACATGCGGCCGACATGTATTCCCGGGTTGTATTTACTTATGAAGATAGAGCGAGTGCCAAACGACTCAACCTCTTTAGTTATGGACACGTCTATGCCGCTGATGATCGAGGCGATCAGCATAACTGTGATCACGCCGATAACTACGCCGAAGACTGTCAGGAAGGAACGCAGCTTATTCGCGAGCAGCGTTGAAAGCGCCATCCGTAGGTTTTCGTAAATGTCACTGCGTAGAAGTTTCATCGTGGTTTTGTCAGTTGTCAGTTGTTGGTAGTCAGTTGTTAGTCGTTGGTTGTCACCTCGCCCTCGCGGTTAATAACAACTGACAGCTGACCAATAACAACGGGCCTACGCCGTTATTCCGACCTCAATGCCTCGATCGGATCCAGCCGCGCGGCTTTCCACGCTGGGAAAACACCGGCCATCACGCCGACCAGCATTGATATTCCCACCGCAATCCCAACGGCGCCCGGGGAGAGTGCGGTCGGAAAGAACATTGCCGTCAGCACTCGTCCGATAATCCATGCGATCGTCACGCCGATCGCACCTCCGATCGCGGAGAGTGCAACCGCCTCGACCAGAAACTGCCTCAGTATGTCCATTTGGCGGGCGCCGAGAGATTTTCTGATTCCTATTTCCTTCGTTCGCTCAGTGACTGAAACCAGCATGATGTTCATGATCACGATCGCACCGACCAGCAGGGCAATACTTGGTACTGCCAGAGCCACAATAAAGATCGTACCAAACAAACGATCCCGGAGACCTGTAATTGCGTCGGGTGTGACAATTCCGAAGTTGTCTTTCTCTTTTGGCTCAAGCTTCCGCCTTACGCGCATCAGGAAGCGCGCTTCATCAACTGCGTCGTTGAACGTGTCGTCAGTTTTAGAAGTTACGACAAAATAGAGTGAACGCTGCCGAATCAGTGAGCCAAAATTGTTTGCATAGGTCTTCAAAGGCACGACGATGAAGTTGTCCTGCGGAATTCCAAAGACAGTGCCCTTCGCGACTTCGACACCGATGACCCGGTATGGCATTCCTGCGATGGTTAGCTCCTGGCCCACCGGGTTTCCAGCCGGAAACATCTTATCGGCCACGTCTGCTCCGAGATAGGCCACACGTTGCGCTGCGTCGTTCTCCGCGTCAACCAGAAAACGTCCATCGCCGATGTCTCGGTTTTCGATATCCGCAATCGCTGCGGTCGCGCCGGACACGAAGACATCTTCGAGAACCTGTTCCCCGCGTTTTACTTCTGAAGGTGTACCTCGTGCTCTCGCGCCGATTCTTCCAAAGAGGGTTCCCCGCTCTTTCAAATACTCGAACTCGTCCATGGTGAGGTCTTTGTTGCGGCGTTGGGCGGCGGCGATGGTGTCGGTATCTTTGAAGTCTTCGAGCGGGTTGAAGCGTTGAACATTGAAAGACTTGGCGCCGATGCCCGCGATTTTCTCGTCAACGTAAGTGTTGAAACCCTGAATCAAGGAATAAACTACGACCACAGCCATGACGCCGATAATCATGCCCAGCAGCGTTAAAGCCGAGCGCAGCTTGTGCGCCCAGATGGCGGCCACGGCCAGTTTTAAGGTTTCGATAAATTTCATGGGTGGTTAGTACGGTTTAGCACAGAATATGGTTGCAGGGCTACCGGCACCTTCACTCCCACCGCAGCGCTTCAATCGGATCGAGTCGCGCGGCCTTCCACGCCGGCCACAGGCCGAAGACAATTCCAACTGCCGCGGAGATACCCACGCCCACTGCTATGGCCCAAAGCGGCACGTAGGCAGGCAACGGCGAATAGGTGTTAATGATGAACGCGAGCAGTTCGCCGACGATGAGACCGGCCAAGCCTCCGATCGCCGTCAAGACCACAGCTTCGATCAGAAATTGCGAAAGTATATTCAGCCGCGTGGCACCCACGGCTTTGCGCACCCCAATTTCTTTCGTTCGTTCAGTCACCGACACCAGCATTATGTTCATCACGCCAATGCCGCCAATCATCAGGGCTACAAAGGAAATAGCTGTTAACACCAGGGCCGTCGCGCCGGTTAGTTGATTGTAAATATCGAGCAGCGAATCCTGCGACGAGATCCCAAAATCATTAGGCGCATCGAGGGGCAAGCGCCGGCGCCGGCGGAGAATATCGGTGATCTCATCAATCGCCGACTTAACGTATGCACGCGACAACGGCCGAACAATGACGAAAAAGACAACTTCCGGAAATGGACCTTCGGGATAATATTTGTCGAAAGTGCTGATGGGCACGAAGATCGTATTATCGCGAGATTGTCCGAAGAAACTGCCAAGCGGTTCCATAACACCAATCACTCGATAAGGGTTCCCGTTGATCCGCAACTCTTTCTCGATCGCATCTTCGTAAGGGAAGAGAGCGCGCGCAACGTCGACTCCGATTACCGCGACGTTATCGCGGTTGTCCATGTCAAGGTCCGTAATGAAACGACCGCGGGCCACATACTGCGTATTAACGAATTCATAGTAAGGTGTTACGCCAAGGAGAATCGGAGTGTCGGTTTGCTTGTCCTGGTAGCGTGCCGTGGCGGCCA
>DASQKG010000372.1:0-21767 GCA_035630655.1 Pyrinomonadaceae bacterium | reverse complement strand
CTAAATGGAGTTGTAAATCTTGGACGACGGGCCATACTAGTCAAAGCCTTTTATCTAGGCAGATCGATAAAGACGGTTCGGCGTCTGGTTATCACCGTCCGAGGTCAAACCCATATCTCGAGAAAGCATCTGGCCAATGCTCTCAATTAACGGCTGCAAGCTGGAGCGGTTGATCGCTGAAATAGTGACCACTTCGCGTTCGCCACCTTGCCGCAGGGAACGTAAAGTCGCTTCTACATCTTCGGCGTTAACGAGGTCGGCCTTGTTCAACGCCAGAATCGCGGGAATGCGGGAAATGTTAAGTTCCTCCAGAATTCTCTCGACCGATTGAATCTGCTGCGCCCAACGTGGATTCGATATATCGACCAGGTGTATCAGCAATTTGCTATCGCTGATTTCTTCGAGTGTGGCGCGAAACGCCGACAGCAGACCCGGCGGCAAGTCTCGAATAAAACCTACTGTGTCGTTGATGATCACTTCCTGATCACGCGGAAGGCGAAGCCGTCGTGAAGTCGGATCCAGTGTGGCAAACATTCGCTGCTCAGCCCGCACGTCGCTATTGGTCAGAGCATTTAGCAGCGTCGACTTGCCGGCGTTCGTATAACCAACAATGGAAATCACCGGCAATTCATTTCGCGTGCGCACCTTGCGGCGTTCGTGACGTCGCTGACGTTGCGTCTCGATTTCCTTCTCCAAACGGTTGATGCGATCGCGCACGCGCCGGCGGTCCATCTCGAGCTTTGTTTCACCCGGCCCACGACCGCCAATACCGCCGGCCAAACGCGAGAACGCTGAATCCTGCCCCGCGATAAGACGTGGCAGCAGATACTTTAACTGCGCGAGTTCGACCTGGATTTTGCCTTCGCTCGACTGCGCCCTTTGGGCAAAGATGTCGAGGATGAGCTGAGAGCGATCGATAATCTTCAGGTCTGTAGCTTCGGAAAGTGATCTCACCTGGGCGGGAGTCAGCTCGCGGTCAAACACGAGCATGTCTGCGCCGAGTTGAAGGGAGCGAATAAGCAGTTCATCAAGCTTGCCGCGTCCTAGCACAGTCCGCGGATCGATTGCCTGGCGGCGTTGAATCACCTTGTCCTGGACGATGATCCCAGCCGAGCTAGCCAGCTCTTCAAGCTCCGCCATCGATTCTTCCGCATCCGTGATTGGGCCCGTCGAAACCCCGACGAGAATCGTTCGGTCTTTGGCGCCTTCACGCCGCGCGGAGTGGCGGTTGCGCGCCATCTCTTCTTCGAGAGACTCGATGAGCGCGAGAAAGTCGATATCGAGCTGCGATGCAATTCCAATCGGCAGAAAAGCGTATGGCGTACGCTCGTTCGCGCTATTTGCCTCGGCCACAGTGGTAGGTAACAGATGGGCCGCCTTGACCAGGCCCGGCAAACCGTCGTTTGGATTAACATCGATCGCCGCCATCAAGTCCAGACGAAGTAACGCCAGGTCGGCGAGGTCATCCTGTGTAAGACCTTCGCCCCTAAGATGCGTATGGACGCAACGAAGACCGCGAAAGCGATCGACCGCTACGCGTACCCGTTTGAAGTCAGGCAGTTCAATGCGGCGGTTGTCGCCGACCATCACATGTTCGACGTGACCACTACGATCGATGAGCGCCCCAATCTGTCTCCGGGTCTCGTGCGACAGCTCGGCAAGCTGCCGGGCAAATTCCGGAGTCACGATCTGGTGGGGAGCAATTCGCCTCGTGTAGAGCTTGGCGATGCGGCGGAGTTGATTTGGCTTGAGACCGGCCGTGTTGCCGAAAACGTCTTTAATGTTCAATCCCTCCCTAGGGTAGGACAGACATTCCAGCCTGTCGGTCTTACTTCAGCTCAACGGTAGACAGACAGGAATGTCTGTCCTACTAAATCGGTCGATAAGAACGTAAGCGCAAACGCACTAATCCCTGAATGATCTGACAAAGTCGCTCGTTTCGGGTGCAAGTTAGAGGTGGAGTGATGCGAGCAGTGGATGTCCGACGCCGGGGGGTTCTTTTCGATGTTGCTCCGCGATATCGCTTCGCTTAGTCGCTTGAGCATTACGCTACTTAAATGACTGCGCTTCTTTGCGGCCAAATGGTCAGCAAATTGGCTGAAGCCTGTTCGAGGGCATGATTATACCATAGCGCAATGAAGTCGGTACCACCTCGCGGTAGGTAACGGATATACCCTGAGCCCTTTCGTCGCTGCTGCGCAACGAGCATCTTTATGTTTTACTATCATGCGATAAATGAGCAAAGAACCAAAAATTCTTAATATCGATCCGCAACTCGCGCTCCCCGGTGGAGAGATAGTCATCAACTGCGAGAATCTTGACACTTCCGACCCGACGTTGTGTGCGGTTTGGTTTGGTAATGAGCGGGCACCGCTGGTTGCTATATCAACCAGGCGTGTGCTGGCAATAGTGCCGGAACAAAAACAGAGCGGGAAGACTGAAGTTACCCTGGAGGCAGGAGGAGTACGCAGCCAGCCGGCAACTGTCTCCGTCGGGAAGCGACTAGCTGAAGATCTGCATCCAGTTGCCAATCCCGCCTTCGATCCGGATGACGGCTCGCTCTTCGTCAGCCGGTCCGGATCGCGTGGTGAGCAGTTGCCGGTCACACTGTTTCGCATTGACGCGAACGGCGAAGTCTCCGAGTTTAGCGGCGACATAACGAATCCCACCGGTATAGCATTCGACGGTAGTGGACAGATGTTTGTAAGCAGCCGTTTGGACGGCACGATCTATCGTATTACGCCATTCAAAGAGGCCGTCCCTTTTGCTCGAAATCTTGGGGTGGCCACGGGTTTGGCATTCGACAAGGAAGATACGCTATACGTCGGCGATCGCACTGGTACCATTTACAAAGTTAATGGTATCGGAGAAGAGACCATCTGGGCGCAACTCGAACCGTCAGTTTCTGCTTATCATCTCGCGGTCGGTCCCGATCAAGCGCTTTATGTAGCGGGCCCCACGGTCGCGAGCTTCGATTCAATAATGAGAGTTGATGCCGATGGAGAAGTGAGCGTGTTCTACAAAGGTCTCGGCCGGCCGCAGGGACTTGCTTTTGATGATGCCGGAAGTCTTCTCGTGGCAGCCTCACTCAGAGGGCGTCGAGGGATTGTGCGGATTTCACCCGACGGAAACGATGCAAATATGTTCGTCGCAGGAATAAATCTCGTTGGTCTGGCCATTGGCGCAACAGGCGATTTAGCGATAGCGTCGACCGACTCGATTTTCCGTCTAAGTCTCGAACTTTAACCGGCACCTTCAAATCAGATCCGGCGTGAGTGTTCATGAATATCGGATTTTTGACACCCCTGCAGCGCCGTGTTAGTGTGGGCCACTCTTGTAAATTTTAGTCTTTTACTAAGTTCCTGATAGGCTTCCTAATGGGTGGAATCGACAGCAACGCCATTGGCCAATTCATTCTCTTCATGGTGGCGTTGATCTTCTCGCTATCCGTTCATGAATCGGCGCATGCCTGGATGTCAAACTATTTTGGCGACGATCTTGCGCGCTTACAGGGACGAATAAGCCTTAATCCGGCGGTCCATGTGGATCCGATCGGCACCCTTCTATTCCCGGCCATCGCTTTTTTCACTCACATCCCGATCATCGGATGGGCCAAGCCTACTCCGGTTAATCCGCTGAGATGGCGAAACAAACGCGTCGCCAACTTCTGGGTGTCAGCGGCTGGCGTGATCAGCAATGCCATCATCGCTATCATCGCGGGCGTCACAATGCGGATCCTCTTTCACGCGGATATTGTCAGATTAGGCCTCGATCCTTTCTATGGGCTTTACGCGGTGGCAACCAGTGACTCGCTTATTGCCGAAGGCGGCGCCAAATTATTGAGTGGATTTTTCTCCCTGAATGTAGCGCTTGCGGTTTTCAATCTGATTCCGGTCCCTCCGTTGGATGGCAGTAAGATTCTGGCGAGCGTACTGGGGCCAAACTTCGATGATGCGATAGAAAATCTCGAGCGGTTTGGTTTCCTCCTGTTAATGGTCCTTATGTTTACCGGCGTGTTTGGCTTCATATTCCGCATCGTGATGCCGCTGGCATCTTATCCATTTGTAATCGGCCTGACTTGATGGTGAAAAACCGATGTTGAGGGATAACGAGGAAGAAATGGCGATGCGTGACAACGCCGACACCCGCATTTCCGCAGAAGCAACGGCAGCGCAGCCCGCAACGGAAGGATCAAGTGGTTCAATTGACGTTACCGGGTCGAGCCCGGAAATAGTTGCCGACCACACGACCGACGACCTCAAGATCGTGATGGGCGAGTTTGAAGGTCCGCTCGATCTGTTGCTGCATCTAATTCGTCAGGAGCAGGTCAGCATTTACGACATTCCCGTCGCGCGGATCGCCCACGAGTATCTTCGTTACCTGAAGCTAATGCAGAACATGGACATCGCCGTTGCCGGCGATTTTTTAGTAATGGCGGCGACTTTAATCGAGCTCAAGACCAAGATGCTGTTGCCGCGCGATCCTTTCGCGGCGGCGGAAGAGGAAGATGATCCGCGGAGAGAGCTGGTCGATCAATTACTCGAATACCAGAAATACAAGGCGGCCGCCCAAATGCTCTGGTCGCGGGCAACGGTCGAACGCGCCATTTTCAAGCGCGCCGAATTGGAAACTGATAAGAACAATCCTGAAGTCGTGGTGGGTTTGTTCGATCTCTTGAAGGTCTTTCAGGAGATACTGGCGCGCCACAAAGAAGAAGTGTTGATGGAGATCGAGCGTGAGGAGATTTCCATGGCAGAGATGCTTGAGCGGCTGAGAAATATGGTGATGTCAGCAGGAGAACTCAATCTTCGCGTTTTCTTTGAACGGGCCCGCTCGCGCCGCGAGCTGGTTGTTGCTTTCCTTTCGGTGTTGGAATTAGTGAGGACCACCGAGATCAAACTCATTCAGCGTGAAACTTTTGGAGACATTATCGCTCAAACTGCTGGGTAGACGGTGAACGAGATGACAGAAGAGACCTTAAACAAGGAACCTGAAGAGGCGCTGGACGAGGCTGCCCTGAATGAGGAAGCCAGCCGCGAGCTGGAGGCTTTAGTCGCGGCAGAAGAGCCGCCCGTGCCCGAGCTCTCAGAGGAAGGGTTAGACGCGTATGCGGTCCAGAGCGATGCTGAGCGCATTGCCATCATCGAGGCGCTTATCTTTGTTTCGGAAGAGCCCCTGAGCGCAAAAACAATTGCCGACGTGCTCAAAGAAGACCGAGCTGTCGTGGAAAATAATCTGAAAGAACTGGAGCGCGAGTTCAACGGCCGCAATGGCGGATTGCAGTTGCGCGAGGTCGCAGGCGGTTGGCAGTTTGCCACGCGGCCTGAATACCACGAACACGTACGCGCTTTCTTGAAGTCGCGGCCCAGTGCGAAGTTATCAATAGCGTCATTGGAAACGCTTGCCGTCATCGCCTACAAACAGCCGGTTACCGTGCCGGAGATTCTTGAGATTCGGGGCGTGCAGTCCCCATCTTCCATCAAAACCTTGCTCGACAAGAAGCTGATCGTGGCGAAGGGACGCAAGGATACGGTGGGACGGCCGATGATGTATGGAACGTCGAAAGAGTTTCTAATGCAGTTTGGGTTAAAGGACTTGACCGAGCTGCCGAGCGTTGAGGATTTTCAGGATCTTGCTGGGGGAAGCTAGCGGTTCGGTCAGTTGTCAGTAGCCAGTTGTTCGTTGTGAGTTGTTCATTGCTTTTGTTCTTGGTGCTTTGTTCTATGACGCCTTTTCACTCAGATTTGAGCGGCTTTCAGCGCGCATCCACCAAGAACGAAGGACATAGCACAAAGATCAAAGAACAAAGAACAAAGAACAACTGACCACTGACAACTAACAAATTAATGCAAGAACGACTACAAAAAATAATTGCGACTGCGGGAATAGCCTCTCGTCGTCACGCCGAACAGTTGATTACTGCCGGCGAGGTGACCGTCAACGGCAAGGTGGTCACCGAACTCGGAACCAAGGCAGATGCCGAGACCGACCACATCAAGGTTCGTGGGAAACTCATTAACCCGGCGCTAAAGAAGTTGGGAAAAGTCTACGTACTTTTAAACAAACCAAAGGGCTATCTTTCCAGCGTCAGTGATCCGGAGGGTCGACCCACAGTCCTTGAACTCCTCCCGGCTTCGCTCGGTCGCGTATATCCGGTTGGCCGGCTCGATTTCAATACGGAAGGACTACTGCTGCTCACCAACGATGGCGACTTCACAAACTTCATCACCTCGGCGCGCAATAGAGTCGATAAGGTCTATGAGGCTAAGGTGAGGGGCGTACCCGACGAGAAGAGCATTGAACGCCTCCGGCGCGGTGTCACTCTCGATGATGGCGTGCGTACGGCCCCGGCCAAGATCAGAAGAATTGGCGAGACTGAAACCAACGCATGGTTTGAAATTCTGCTTCACGAAGGTAAGAACCAACAGATCAGAAAGATGTTTGATCTGATTGGAAACTCTGTGATCAAGTTACGCCGTTCGCGCATCGGTGTTTTACGAGACGATGATCTAAAACCTGGTAAATGGCGACGCCTTTCTGAAGCCGAGGTCAAGGCGTTAACCACGCAACCACAACGCAGATCAAGAACGGCAAAGAAGTCTCACGCTGCGTGAGACTTCCGCGTCCGTTTAGATAGCGGACTTCCGCCCGGGGCGCGGGCACAAGTGCCCATTCTAAACGGACGGGAAAACAAAACACCTGAGCGTCGTGATCTGCGAAGGATAGGCCTTAGAGTACGCATTTTTGAGTCAGGGGAAACGATGGAATTCGAGTTAACTGAAGAGCAGAAGCAAATCAAAACCAGCGTGCGCGAATTCGCCGAAGCAGAAATTGCGCCCCACGTAATGGAGTGGGATGAATCACAACATTTTCCCATTGAACTTCAACCCAAGCTCGCCGATCTCGGGTTAACCGGTGTCCTTATTCCGGAAGAATACGGCGGAGCCGGGCTGGGCTACGTTGAATATGCGACCATCATCGACGAACTCTCGCGTGTCGATGGCTCGGTCGGCATTTCGGTAGCGGCGCATAATTCGCTCTGCGGCAATCACATTTATCAATTCGGATCTGAGGCACAAAGACAGAAATACCTTGTGCCCCTTGCCAGCGGAAAGCACCTCGGCGCCTGGGGTTTGACGGAACCGAGCGCCGGTTCCGACGCATCCGGAACGCGCACTACCGCGGTTCGCAAAAACGGCGGTTGGCTCGTTAACGGTTCGAAAAACTTCATTACCCATGCCATCCATGCAGACACTTGTGTGGCGATGGCCGTGACGGATCGTTCAAAAAAGAGCAAGGGTATTTCTGCATTCATCTTTGAAAAGGGGATGAAAGGATTTTCGCCTTCGAAGAAAGAGAACAAGCTCGGCCTTCGAGCGTCGGAAACAGCCAGCGTCGTTTTTGAAGACTGTGAAGTTCCCGATGAAAACCTGCTGGGCCAGGAGGGCCAGGGCTTCGTCAACGCGATGGAGATTCTCGATGGTGGTCGAATTTCAATTGCGGCGCTTGCTGTCGGGATTGCTCAGGGCGCATATGAATCGGCATTGCGTTATTCAAAAGAGCGGCAACAGTTTGGCAAACCCATCTCGGAGTTTCAGGCGATCCAGTTCAAATTGGCAAACATGGCTATGCAGATCGATGCCGCGCGCTTGCTGATGTATCGTGCGGCCTGGATGAAAGATCAAGGAATGAAGACCACCAAAGAGTCTTCGATGGCCAAGCTCTTTTCTTCGGAGATCAGCGTTAATGTTTGCGAAGAAGCAATCCAGATACACGGTGGTTATGGTTATACGAAGGACTATCCACCGGAGAAATATTGGCGTGATTCGAAGCTATGCACGATTGGTGAGGGTACTTCCGAAATTCAAAGAATGATCATTGCGCGAGAAATTCTCCAGCAGGTTGTATAGACGGTGAGCTCAGATAAAAACACCGCTCTGGTCGATCGAATCGCTGCCGGTGATACGCGCGCAGTCGCGCGGGCGATCTCGAAGGTTGAAGACGTGTCGAAGGATGCGTCGCAACTGATGAAAAAGATATTTCCGCTAACAGGCAAGGGCCTGATAGTAGGAATTACGGGTGCACCGGGCGCAGGAAAATCCTCTCTGGTAGACAAGCTTGCGCAACACTATCGGCAGGAGGGCGAGCGAGTGGGGATTGTCGCTGTCGACCCCTCCAGCCCATTTTCCGGCGGCGCAATTCTGGGCGACCGGATTCGCATGCAAACGTTGGGGCTCGACCAGGGCGTTTTCATACGCTCCATGGCGACGCGGGGCAATTTAGGCGGATTGGCGCGGACGACCGTCGATGCGGTCTCGATACTCGATGCCGCCGGCTATAGCAAAATCATTATTGAAACCGTTGGCGTGGGGCAGGACGAAGTCGAAGTAGTGAAAGCCGCTGATGTTTCGGTCGTGGTTCTGGTTCCAGGCATGGGCGACGATATTCAGGCAATAAAGGCCGGAATTATGGAAATTGGCGACGTTTTTGTCATCAATAAAGCCGACCGGGATGGCGTAAATTCCACGGAAAAAGAACTCGAAGCGTTGCTGTCACTGGCGACACGCGAAGATGGGTGGCATCCTCCAATCGTTAAGACGATTGCCACGGAAAACAAGGGGATTCAGGAGCTTGCGGCTGCGATTGAGGCTTACCGCGGTTTCTTTAGCCAGGCAAAATCCGGCGATGGCCGTCGTCGGGCAATAGCCCGCTGGCGTATCCTCGAACTCCTCCGCGAACGCCTTGTCCTGCAAACTCTAGAGGCCGATTCGGCATCCGAGAAGCTTGACCGTTTGGCCGGTGAAGTTGCGAGTCGGCAAAGAGACCCGTATTCTGCCGTAGAAGAACTAATGAAGGGCGGTCAGTAGTCAGTTTTCGGTTTTCAGTTTTCAGCCGCTGATACTGACAACTGCCAACTGAAAACTGAAATCTGAAAACTGACAACTGACATGCAAGTCGATCACATTGGAATCGCCACCCGGGAAATCGAGGCGGCCCTTAGTCTTTGGCGCGACGCCCTGGGGCTGGAGGTAGATTCCACTGAAGAGGTCGCCGAACAGGGCGTGCGTGTGGCGATGCTTCCGATTGGCGAAACCCACATCGAACTGCTCGAACCGCTGAGTCAGGATTCGCCTGTGGGAAAGTTTTTGGACAAACGTGGACCAGGTATCCATCACGTGGCTATCAGGGTCAAGGATATTCAAGCAACGTTGTCTCAGCTCAAGGAAAAGGGTACTCGCCTGATCGATGAAACACCGAGATTGGGCGCGGGCGGTTGTCTCGTGGCATTTGTTCACCCGTCATCAGTTAATGGGGTGTTGCTCGAATTAGTGCAGCACCAGTAAAGTCATTTTAGAAAGGAAATACTGTTTTGAAGTCTACTACTAAAGCATGGATTGCGGCTGCCGTCGCCGTTGTATTTGCTCTCGGCTTAATCGTTTGGCAAGTGAAGGCGAGACGCTCGGAGTCTCTGAACTTGACCGCCGAAGACATGGCGTTGATTGCCGAAGACCAGTCGCCGCAGTTTCGCACCCGGCTTGCTCAGGACGCGGAGGCACGGAAGTCGTTTGCCGAAGACTTGAAAAAGTTGCTGGCCGTTGCTGAAGAAGCGCGCGCTAAAGGCATCGGTGACAAGCCGGAAATCAAGCGCCAACTCGATTTGGTAAAGTCGGTCGTCATAGCCGAAAACTATTTTAAAGCGCAAGGGGCCGGGACCGCTGGTCCTAATATCTCTGAACAGGAAGTGGAAGAGTTTTTCAAACAGCCTGGTAACCAGGCACGCTTTGATCAATTTATTAACGATGCCAAGGCAAAGAATCCCCAGTTAGCCGGCAATGAAATCCCCGAGGAACAGTTGAAGCAGGTTAAGCGGCAACTGGGCCAGGTGCTGATTGGTGAACAACGCGCAATTGCCTCAGGCGCTGACAAGCAGCGCTCGGTCGACCTGCAAGTCAAACTCGAACACGCGCGCATCCTGGCGCAGACTTATGCGCAGGACCAGTTGGCCGAAAAGATGAAGGCGACGGAACAGGAAGTTGATGCCTACCTGGCCAAGCATCCGGAGCTTGATACGAAACAGAACCGCGCTAAGGCGGAGGATGTGCTGAAGCGGGTCAGAGCCGGCGAAGATTTTGCGAAGCTGGCCAAGGAGTTTTCCAGTGACGCAGGAAACAAGGACAAGGGTGGAGACTTAGGCTGGTTTGGCAAGGGCGCGATGGTGCCGGCTTTTGAGGAAGCCGCATTCAAACTCAAGCCGGGGGAGATCAGCGACCTGGTGGAGACGCCCTTTGGTCTACACATCATCAAAATGGACGAGCGTAAGACTGAGACCAAGGACGGAAAGGCAGAGGAGCAGGTCCATGCGCGCCACATTCTGATTGGTGAGGGTCGTGGCGATAATCCTTTCGCTCCTCCTCAAAGCGGTCGCGATAAAGCACGCGCTGCCGTCGAGCAGGAGAAGCAGAAGCAGGTTCTGGAAGAGATCGTCAAACGTTCGCACGTGACCGTGGCCGACAACTTCACTGTAAAAATGCCGGAGCAAACACCGCAGATGCCAGGCTTACCACCGGGATTGGAAGATCACCCAGGCGAACCGCCGGCGCAACCTGTACAACCGGAGAAACCAAAACCGGAAGCGCTTAAGAAGCCTTAGCAGCACCCTAAAACCGGCCGAAGAGGCGTTTAGAGTACAAGCTTTAGCTTGCTTGGTAGGGAAGAAGCCACCGTCGTGATAACGAACCCGCAACCTCAAGGTTGTACTCTATACGCCTGTACTTAGCGCCGAGCGCCTAAATAACCCGTAATGCAGTTTGGTGATTACCGCGTCGAGATCATTCCGGACACCGAATTTCGGCTCGATGGAGGTGCGATGTTTGGTGTTGTCCCGCGCGTGCTATGGGCCAATGTCTGCCCGCCTGACGAGCACAACCGGATCACCATGAATATGAATTGCGTGTTAATTGATAACGGTCACGAACGGATATTGATCGAAACAGGAATTGGCGAGAAGTGGTCAGATAAGCAAACGTCGATGTACGGAATAACGCGTCAGCGATCGTTTAGCCAGTCGCTGCGCGAGATCGCCAACGTCGCACCGGAAGATATCTCAATCGTCGTCAACACTCATCTTCACTTCGATCACGCCGGAGGCAATACTATCCCGGGGAATGGGCATGCCGTTCCTGCGTTTCCAAATGCTCGTTACTTTGTTTCGCGACGCGAGTTGGAACATGCCGAGACCCCCAGCGAACGGGACCGCGCGAGTTATTTGCCGGACAACTGGCTGCCGTTGATTGAAACTGGCCAGCTCGAAGCGAAAGAAAGTGAATATGACGTAGTGCCCGGTCTGCGAATGGAAACGCACGCCGGGCACAATCGCACCATGCAGTGTTGGCGTCTCGAGGCTGGCGGCAAAACCTTGTTCGGCTTTGCCGACCTCGTGCCGATGCGGGCCCACGTGCCGTTTGCCTGGATCATGGGCTACGATTTGTTTCCGACTGAAACTCTGGAGGCAAAAAAGAAGTTGCTTCCCCAGGCAGCACGCGAAGGCTGGAGCTGTTTGTTCTATCACGATCCAGATGAGCCTTTTTGCAGATTGATTGAGGAGAATGGAAAACTGCGGGCTGTTCCCGTTGCGCAGGCCGGCTAGAGTTTCGAGCCAGGCGCTCGCCTGAGCGGGACATACCCACGTGCGCGGAATGTAATCCCGTCCAGTATTGAGGAGAGATGAATAGAGCAAAGATTGGAATCATCGGCGGCAGCGGGCTATACCAGATGCCGGAACTAACCGACGTTATAGAGATCAAACTTGATACTCCGTTTGGTTCTCCGTCAGATGTTTTTGTCGTTGGTACTCTGGAGGGCAACCGGGTCGCATTTCTGCCGCGGCACGGTCGAGGACATCGCTTTACGCCGACTGAGGTTCCATTTAGAGCAAACATCTATGCGATGAAGTTGCTGGGCGTTGAGCGCATATTGTCGGCTTCGGCGGTCGGCTCTCTACAGGAACAATATGCGCCGCTGGACATGGTTATTCCCGATCAGTTTTTCGATCGCACGAGAGCGCGAGCGCGGGAGTCGACGTTCTTTGGCGATGGCATCGTGGCCCACGTGAGCTTCGCCCATCCAGTCTGCGACCATCTGGGAGACGTGCTGGAAGAGTCGTGCAAGGTGGCTCCGGTCACAGCGCACCGACGCGGAACTTATCTCTGTATGGAGGGGCCAGCCTTTTCGACGGTTGCGGAATCCAATACTTATCGCGCCTGGGGCATGGACGTGATCGGGATGACAAACCTGCAGGAAGCGAAACTCGCGCGTGAGGCGGAGATTTGCTACGCCACTCTTGCGCTCGTGACCGACTACGATTGCTGGCATCCGGGCCATGACGCAGTGACTGCCGATAGCGTGATTGAGTATCTGAACAAGAACGTTCGCAACGCCCAGCTAATTATCAAGGAGGCCGTTCGACTCGTGAGCGGGCAAACGCGCAATTGTAAGTGTGGGTCGGCGCTGAAAAATGCAATCTTTACTGCGCCGGATCTGTGGCCGCAGGAGACGCGCACGAAACTTGATGCGATAATCAAGAAGTATGCTGGCTCTCAGAGTAACGCAAACGGTTAGTTTGCGGATGTTCGGTTCGCATTTAGGTCTGTGGGACCTAAACATCGCAAACTAACAGTTTGCTTTACAGTAATTCGAAAGGTGTTTTATGAAAAAAGTCCTATTGACCCTGTTCCTATTTGGCGTCGCCGTTTTTGCTTCAGCTCCCGTTAGTTTTGCACAAGGCGCGGCCAAAACGGGACCCGATCCCTCACTGGTTCGCGATGCGGATCTTGAAAAAGACTCCCTGCATAATCTTGAAGTCGCCCGGCATTATTTCAAGCTGAAAAAGGCTTACGTGGCGGCGATTAAGCGTTGCGAGGAGATCGATGCCGGCAACCCTACCTTCGCCAAGATGGATGAAGTTTTATTCATTGCCGGTGAAAGCAGTCTGCGCCTGGCGGAAAACAAAGGAAAGCAGAAGCCGAAGGACAAGACGCCGGAACAGCTGCGCGTGGACGCACGCGTTTATTTAAGCCGGTTGGTCGCAGCCTATCCCAATAGCGCGTTCTTCAAGCAAGCCCAGGAGGATCTGCGGGCGCTGGGTGGGCCGGTCGCGGAAGAAGGGAAGCAGTGAGGCAGAAGGCAGAAGGCAGAAGCAGAAGAACATTTTCCATTTGCCATTTCTCATCTGTCATTTTCCCAACTGTTAGTTGTCAGTGGTTAGTTGGCAGTGGCCGTTGAAACAACGCTTTGCGAAGTTAAGCTCTAATTACTCTGAATCTGAATCTGGATTGAATCTTTGAGATCTCAGGTCTGAGCTCTCAGATCTAAAACCTAAATCAAAATGTCTCTACTCGTAGTGGGTTCGGTGGCTTACGACGCTGTCGAAACACCCTTCGGAAAATGCGAAAAAATGCTGGGTGGCTCCGCCGCCCATTTCTCTATCTCCGCTAGTTACTACACGGACGTGCGAATCGTGGGCGTGGTGGGTGGCGACTTTGAAGCCGCGGATCAAGCCGTGCTCGAGTCGCATAACATCAACATCACGGATCTTGAACGCGTGCCCGGTGGCAAAACGTTCAGGTGGTTTGGCCGTTATGACTACGATCTCAATGTGGCCCACACGCTCGACACGCACCTCAACGTATTCGCCGACTTCAAGCCAAAGCTTTCAGAGGACTCGAAGAAGTCGCGGCTGCTGTTTCTTGGCAACATTCAGCCGGACTTGCAACGTGAAGTGAGAGAGCAAATGCCGGACGCTGAGCTGGTCGCGCTCGATACCATGAACCTATGGATCGACACCACACGCGAGTCGCTCTTGCGAACGATTCGAGGTGTCGACGTCGTTATTATCAACGACGCAGAAGCGCGGCAGTTAACGGAGATACCGAATCTAATCAAAGCAGCCCGCACCATCCTTTCCTGGGGACCTAGAGCCTTGATCGTCAAACGCGGGGAATACGGTGCGGCTCTTTTTACGAAAGATAGTTATTTCGCAATCCCGGCTTATCCGCTCGAGTCAGTATTTGATCCGACCGGCGCCGGGGATACTTTTGCCGGGGGCTTTATGGGCTACTTGTCGAGTCAGGAAAAACTGGATGAGGCAGCGATGAGACGCGCAATGATCTTCGGATCGGTGATGGCTTCATTCAACGTTGAAGAATTCGGCACGGATCGTGTGCGACGGTTGACCCACGAGGAAATCAACCAACGCTTTCACACTTTCAAACAGATGACCCATTTCGAGGAGATTCCTTTCCAACGCGCCGTCCAGGCTACTCAATGAGCTGCGACAAACAAATGTGACAGGGAAGAAGTAACAAAGGAAGTAACAAGTGACGAGTGACAAGTGACAAGCAAGAACGGTGTCGCGGACACATGGTCATTCCTTACTTGTCATCTGTCACTTGTCACTTGTTTCCGGGAGGTTCTTATGTTTTGTCCTGTGTGTGAATCGGAGTACGAAGCGGGTATCACTAAATGCCCTGACGATAATTCCCAACTCGTCGAGAAACTAACTCCCGAAAACACGGTGCACGACGGAAGTGAAGCCAGCTTTCGCGTTCTGCACAGTTTTAATTCGCCGTCAGAGGCGGAGATGGTCCACGACCTACTGAGCCAAAATGAGATTCGATCGGTGGTTCGATCAAGCGGCCTGGACGCGCTTTCGCCGCTGCTGTCGACGTCAGCTTTGGGAGCGGCCATTTTGGTTGACGAGCGCGATTACGACCGGGCGCAGGAGCTTTACTCGGCGTTTTTCGGCAACGATGCAACCCCGTTAACGGGTGGCGAACCCGACGAAGACGACGAAGACTAGCCCCAGATGCAAATGGTCACTCTCAATACCTCGAGGTTGGGAAGAGGGGGCTTGCCCCCGCTCAGCATCGTGGCATTCAACGAGCGGGGGTAAACCCACCTTCCCAACCTCGCGGTAGCGAACGTCATGCTTAAGCTTGGACCATCAAACAGCTAATGGCAGACCAATCTGAACCAGTCGTGGTTTTCATGACGGCCGCGAATCGCGAAGAAGCTGGGCGGCTCGCAGAGATGCTGGTAACACAGAAGCTTGCGGCTTGTGTGCAAATTCTGCCGGAGATGGAATCGGTTTATCGTTGGCAGGGACAGATTGAAAGGCAGAATGAAATACTGCTGATCGCAAAGACCCGGCTATCAGAATTCGCGGCGCTGGAAAGGGAAGTGCGGAAGATTCACAGTTATGAAAATCCCGAGATCGTCGCCTGCCCGATATCTGCCGGTTCAGCGCCTTACCTCAAATGGCTAAGTGAAGGCGTTGAAGCCGTGAGCTCTTAAATCTCTTCGACGCGCCGTGTCTGCGGGGCAATAAGATCACTTCCAACTTCACGAAGAGAGTTCTGACTGTCCGCAATAATCTGCACAACCTCCGCCGTTGAATCGGTGACATGCAAGCGTCTTAAATCCGCTTCGCTAATCTTGCCTTCCTTCAAGGCTACATTTCCAACCCAGTCCAGCAACACTTTCCAATACTCGGAGCCGTACAGAACCACGGGAAAGTTGCGAATCTTTTCTGTCTGAATCAGAGTGAGAGCTTCGAAGAGCTCATCGAGTGTGCCGAAGCCGCCGGGGAAAATAATGAAGCCCAAGCTGTATTTAACGAACATCATCTTGCGCACGAAGAAGTATTTGAACTTTAAGCTACGGGTGAGGTACTTATTCGAGCTTTGCTCAAATGGCAACTCAATGTTGCAGCCAATCGAAAGACCGCCCGCTTCGAAGGCGCCTTTATTCGCTGCTTCCATTATGCCGGGACCACCTCCGGTAATAACCCCATAGCCTGCTCGCGCGAAAAGGGCCGCGGTTTCTTGCGCTGCTTTGTAGGCGGGATCGTCAGGGCTCGTACGAGCCGAACCGAATATCGAAACCGCACGGCTTAGCGTCGCCAGCTCATCAAAGCCGGTGACAAATTCACCCATGATGCGGAAGACGCGCCATGTGTCCGTGTGCGTGAATTCATCCGGCCGCGGACTTTCCAGCAGTTGCTCGTCCTGCGTCGTACCGGGTTGATGTATTTCAGCGTCCGTTGTATCGGCCATCAGTCATGCCACCTAGATTCCTAAAATGCTGTAACCGCAATCCACATAGATCACCTCGCCGGTAATCGCCGAAGACATTGAGCTGCACAGAAATACCGCGGTGTTGCCGACCTCTCGGGGCTCAACATTCCGGCGGAGCGGAGCGCGCTCCGCGTGCTGCTTCAACATGGTGGAGAAGTCCGACACGCCGCGAGCAGAGAGTGTTTGAATCGGACCAGCGCTGATCGCATTTACACGTACGTTGCGCGGCCCGAGATCGTTTGCCAGGTACCGCGTGCTCGCTTCGAGCGCCGCCTTTGCCACTCCCATAACGTTGTAGCCGGCGACGACTTTTTCCGCCCCGTAATAGCTCATGCAGATAATACTTCCACCCCCAGTCATCAGAGGCGTTGCCGCGCGCGCTAGCTGGACCAGTGAATAGGCACTGATCTCAAGTGCAATCAGGAAAGCCTCGCGGCTCGTGTCAAGATACTCGCCACCCAGGGCCTCGCGCGGCGCATAGGCGATGCTGTGAATCAGGAAATCAAGCCGCCCAAACTCTTCACCAACGCGCTTGAAAGTCGCATCCACTTCGTCTTGTTTGGTGACGTCGCAGGGCAGCAGCAGCGAGCCCGGCATCGCCTCGCTCGTTAACTCTTCAACATTCTCTTTGAGCCGGTCGCCCTGATAAGTAAAGGCGAGGCGCGCGCCCGCGGTGTGTAGCTCCTGCGCAGTGGCCCAGGCGATCGACCGTTTATTGGCAACGCCGAAAACGATTCCGAATTTGTCTTTGAGCATAGGGAGTCTGACTGAAACTTTGGATTTAGTTAAAATGTGAATAAGTATCGATTAATCTTTGCGCTCGAAGCAAGTATCACCCGGGTCAACGAATCGTCACTTCCAGCGTATACGTCGCATTCCCACGAGTTGGGCCGACCCAGATCGAGTAGTCGCCTGACAAGGGCAACTCGCCGGTCCAGTCCTTCGTGTCAGTGCCTTCTTCCGCGCCGTCGAGGGCAGTTCCGTTGGGTCCCAGGATCACGAAGACGGCATTGTTCTCACGCGAGGTAATGTGAACGATCATCGTCTGACCGCGTTTCGCGCCGAGTATGTATTGATTCTGCGTGCCTCGAACCACAGCGCCTTTTAAGACGGCCGTGGTGCGTCCTCGGGGGAAACGCACTCGTTGCGTCTGGCCCGTTTGGGCGACTGCAGTCAATACAATTGAAAGCGTCAGTATCGCTATCGCGGATCGTTTTAAGAGTTTGCGCATTAACCCCTCCCTTGTCATGACCTGCTGGGGAGATTGATCAAGTCTAATGTTTAAAATGGCGGATGCCGGTAAAGACCATCGCCAGTCCGTGTTCATCTGCGGCAGCAATCACTTCCGCGTCGCGCATTGACCCGCCGGGTTGAATCACCGCGGTAATGCCATGTTTCGCTGCTTCGTCGATTCCGTCTCGAAACGGGAAGAATGCATCCGACGCTAACACAGAGCCTTCGACCGGCAATTGTGCGCGCATGGCGCCGAGCTTCACTGAATCAACACGCGACATCTGACCGGCGCCAACACCGACGGTCTGACCTTCACGTGCGTAAACGATGGCGTTGGATTTTGTGTGTTTGCAAACGGTCCAGGCGAACAGCAACGCGCGAATTTCTTCTTCGGTGGGAGCGCGTTTGCTCACTACTTTCAGGTCTGCGTCGCCCAGCCGGTGTGTGTCGCGAGTCTGCACAAGCATGCCGCCGCTGATCTGTCTGTATTCAACGCTTTCAGTCCGCGGCGCCGGCAAACCACGCAACACGCGAAGGTTCTTTTTGGAGCGCAATACCTCGAGAGCCTCATTGTCGTAGCCGGGAGCGATGAGAACCTCAGTGAAAATTTCAATTGCTGCTTTAGCCGCGGCTTCGTCGACAGGACAATTGAAAGCAACGATACCTCCAAATGCAGACACCGGATCAGTCGCCAGCGCCCTTCGGTAAGCTATCTCCGCGGTTGTTCCCAAACCCACGCCCGCGGGATTCGTGTGCTTGATGATAGCGCAGGCCGTCTCGTCAAAATCACAGACGAGTTGCCACGCGGCGTCTGCATCGACGTAGTTGTTGAAGGACATTTCCTTGCCGGAAAGAACTTCGGCATTGGCGATACCGCGCGGCATGCTTGTCATATACAAGGCGGCAATCTGATGAGGGTTTTCTCCATAGCGTAGGTCCGTAATCTTGCTGACAGTCCACGTGGCCGAACCGGGAAGGCTGCCGTGGAATCCTTCAATCAGGGCTCCGGGATCATCGACACTCAGAGGGGCGGTCTTCTCGAAAGTACTGTGGGATGTAATGGTTCCAATAGACCCGCCAACCCCGGCTGAACGGCGCTCTTCAGGGGAAGCGAAGGCTCCGCTTCTGTTTTCTTCCAACATAGCGAGATAAGCGAGAATGATCGAGTCGTAACGCGAAGTGCTCTGAAATGCTTTTTCCGCCAGGCGCCTTCTCGTCGCCAGCGACAGTGAACGATCATGTGCAGCTAGCTCTTCGGTTACTGCGGCATATTCTTCAATGCCAGTGACGATGGCCACGTCATGGAAGTTTTTCGCCGCCGATCGAATCATGGCCGGCCCACCGATGTCGATTTGTTCTATTGCTTCGGCAAGCTTAACGAGTCCATGGTTAATGGTTTCTTCAAACGGATAGAGATTTATGACAACCAAATCAATCGGCTCGATGGCATGTTCCCGCATCGCGGATTGATGTTCTGGATTGTCTCGGATACCGAGTAGTGCACCATGAATCTTCGGATGAAGTGTTTTCACGCGTCCGTCCATCATTTCCGGAAAGCCGGTTACATCTGAGACGTCGCGGACTTCAATGCCGGCCTCGCGCAATGCCTTGGCCGTCCCGCCGGTACTGATGATTTCGACCCCAAACTGTTTAAGCGTGCGAGCGAAATCAACGATCCCGGTTTTGTCCGAGACGCTTATAAGTGCGCGTTGAATCTTGCGTAGATCCAGGTTGTGATCGTCAGTCATCCTTGATTGAAGCCTTCACGAAAGTTTAGAGCATCACTTTAGTTTGAGTTGCACCTTGGGATGCAGCAAGCTGAAGCTTGATGAACTCTGAACTACTACGTGGATTTATAAAGATACTGTTTAGCGGAATTAAGCACCGAGATGCAAGCGGGGCAGTAGCCCGACCGTCAGGGAGGGCGTTCCTGTTTCGCGACACGCGCGCCCTCCCTGATGGTCGGGCTACTGCCCCAAGCCCCCGCCCTTCTAATCACTTTGTGATCTTCAGCACCTGACGCGGCCGGTTTACGAAAAACTCTTGTGTGCGGGAATAACCCAACGGGCCCATCTGGTACTCGAAGCCGGCAGGAAGGCTCAGCGAGAAGCGATGCTTGCGACCATCGTTCGCATTCTCGCCGAGGTAGAACCCGAGCAGATACTGATTCCTCAAATCATCTTCAATCGCCTGGAAGGTGGGTTTTAGATCAATTGTCTTGTTGGATAAAAGCGGGGAGGCGTCAACGAGGAAGTATTTACCATTCGTTTTCTCCGCGAGTTCTTTGAAGCCTTTTGAAGCAGGCCTGACAGACAAACGACCATCGCGCGGCTCGAAGAGCGGCAGGTGAATCACATAGAAGGAGACACGCTTGCTCGCGGCCGCTTCAATTACCTTATTCGGCTTTGTTGTGCTGGCATTGTCCAGCCCGTCGCTGATCAGTATTACGATCCGGCGCTCGGAACGCACAGGCGGAAGTTCTTCAAAAGCGTTAAGCGCGGTTGCGGCGGCGTCAAATATTGCAGTGGGCTGATTTGCAGCGCTTGAAAAATTGAATGCTTCGCGAGCGGCCGCAGCATCTCTTCCGAATGGAACTACCAACGTTGGCTTGCCCGCAAACCGAATCACCGCAATCTTCGACCGCTCGTTAAAGCGTGTAAACAAAGCGACGGCCGCGTCGCGTTGAAGCGAAATGATCTCGCGAGTACTCCCCGATTGATCCAGCGCAAAAACCAGCGCCACTCGATCAATTCCTTGTGAGAAATATAGTCCGGCGGTGACTTTGTCCTGATCTTTCAGCGTGAGATCGCGTTCAGTTAGCGAGGTGACGGCTTGTCCCCTCTTGTCACGAATGCGGATAGGGAAAAGCAACAAGTCTGTGTTGACCCGAAGCACCTCGTCGTCAGCGGACGGTTCCTGGGCGAGGCTTTGAGCAGTAACTAACAAGACACAAAGGTTTAGCAGACATACCGATAGAAAAAGACGCTTGCGACGTGCGCACAGAGTCGTTGAGTTGGGCGGAAGACTTACTGCGGGCAGGAACATTCAGATCGGCCTAAACAAAGAAACGGCCGAAAAGCAGGATGCTCAAGATAATAATGATGGTGATTACGATGATCTTAACCAGGCTCATAGCAAACTCCTCGATTGGTTAACGGCGGAACAATCAACCAATGAAAGCGAAGGAATTCTAAGACCCGTACTGTAAAACTGTCAATGAAAGTCGGGCTCGGCAGTGGCTTGGCTTTTGAAAGTGTTAACCAGGCCACTACCGGTACTCACTTGACGAAGTCGCCAAACCATCCATTTGACCCTGAGAAACCTAAACGAAAACGCCTGTCTTGATGTTTCCTGAGATTTCAGACATTGCTGCCCTTCGGTTCCGTGCGGGCGTTTAGTTCGGGCACTTGTGCCCGTCGTGCTGACAAGTCCGCAATCTAAACGGACGCAATGCCTCCGCTTCAGTTAAAAGAAGCGGAACGAATATGTAACCCTCAAGCCCCGCCCCATTTCCGGCGCAAACCCCTTGATAAAGGAAAGGTGGTTTCGGTATAGCCGATCGCCCAGGTTAAAGGCATTAAACGAAATGATGTGAGCCGCGTGTTGTTGCGCTATCAAGTAAGACCCGGAAATACCGAAAACTGTGTAACCGGCGGTTCGAGACTCCGTGGGAAACAGTCGATCCTGATCCTGTGCCATTACGACTTCAGGATTTAGAAGTAACCCTTTGTATCTGATTTCCAGCTCTACGCGTCCACGCAAAGGTGGAATACGAGGCAGGGGCGTATTCATCTCAATCAGTTCGGCGTTCACATAGTCCAGGCCCAGGTTAAGCCAAACTGCCGGATGAAGCCGAGCATCCAGACGGGCCTCCAATCCTGAATAGCGTGACGTCCCTTGACGATACTCCGCGACAATCAGGTCATCCTCAATATCGACTTCTCCGTTGCCGTCCGCATCGACCGGTGCGAGAAAGACGAAGTTGTTAATGCGGTAGTAGAAGCCGTTTGCTTCCAGCCGGAGCCGATTCGAAGAGTGGCGAACTCCGAAATCTAAACCATTCCCTATTTCTCTCTTGAGGTTCGGATCGCCAATCTCGAATGCGAGGTTTCCCGGGTGTGGTCCATTGTTGTAGAGCTCCTCAAGTGATGGCGCGCGATCGGAGTGCGAGTAGTTTGCGACAAACGCGCCGCCCTTCCAGGTCGGAACTCGCGCGCCGATCGCTCCCGAAAACCCTGTGAAGTTTCGGTGCGGAAGTGCGCCTCGTGCCGCCGTTTCATCTGGGCGATATTGATTGCGCTCAACGCGGCCACCAAATTGAACAGACGCGCGTTCGAAGTCGAGAGTTTCAAGTGCAAACACTGCAAACGCACTCTGTTTGGTAGGCGGCGCCAGAGCCTC
>DASQKG010000371.1:0-13079 GCA_035630655.1 Pyrinomonadaceae bacterium | reverse complement strand
GCTGAACTTCGCCGGGCTTGATGATTGACCCATTTCCCATACTGTCTTTGTGAGCCAAGCCGCCTTCCAGCACGTAGGTAATAATCTCCATGTCTCGATGCGAATGGGTTGGGAAACCATGCCCGGGCGCGACGCGATCTTCATTTATCACTCGCAGGCTACCGAAACTCACGTGCTGAGGATCGTAGTATCGATCAAATGAAAACGTGTGATAGGTGTCGAGCCAACCGTGATCGAAGTGGCCGCGTTCTTCTGCTTTGCGAATAGTAATCATTTGGTTACTCGATGTAGTTCAGAGTTTAACCTTAGGTTGTGTCTTCTCGTAACGCAAACTGTTAGTTTGCGGACGACGGGTTACCACTACCTCAGGAACCCATAAACACCTTCACCAACTCATTCAACCCCTCGGCATCCTCTTCGTCAAACCTGGCGAGCGATGGACTATCGAGATCGAGCACGCCAATCAATGTACCGTCTTTGACAAGTGGCACCACGATCTCCGAATTAGACGCACTGTCGCAGGCGATATGTCCCGGAAATTCGTGGACATTATCGACAATGATCGTTTGCCGCTGTCGAGCCGCGGTCCCGCAAACGCCTTTGCCCATTTCGATACGGACACAAGCCGGTTTTCCCTGGAATGGGCCAAGAACGAGCTCACCCTCTTTCAATAAATATAAGCCTGCCCAATTCACATCAGTCAGCGAGTGATACAACAACGAGGAGAAGTTTGCCGCATTGGCAATGAAGTCGCCCTCTCCTTCGAGCAGACTGCGAAGCTGCGATCGCAACAGCGCGTATACCTCTGCTTTCGAATTCGTCTCTTGTTGTGCAAGCTGAAAGGTCATGCCCTTATTCCACTTCAACGTTACGAATCGCGGAGCGATTTCATTAACACCGCGGCTTCAGCACGGTGATCAGGGCTCGCCCATTTCTCCGTGAACCGTTTTAACGGTTTTGTTGCGTCACGATCATGAGAAACCGTTCAAACGGTTCAAAACAAATAAGTGTCATCTATCACCGGGCTGAAGCCACGGTGTTAAGAGATCGCTCCGCGTATTCACTGATTATTTTTCACGCTCGCTTTCCGAGCGCCTGATGCTGATCACAACCGATTTCGAAACCGGCGTATTGCTTTTCTCCGCTACGCTACGAACCGGCACCAGCACGTTTGTTTCCGGAAAATACGTGGCCGCACAACGACGCGGAATACTGTATGGCACTACAGCAAATCGACGCGCCATACGCTCCTCGCCCTCAAAGTGGCTTATGAGATCAACCAAATCACCCTCGTTAAGATCAGCTGCCTTCATATCATCTCGATTGAGAAAAACAACCCTGCGTCCGTTGTAAACTCCTCGGTAACGATCGTCCAACCCGTAGATCGACGTATTGAACTGGTCGTGACTGCGGATGGTCATCATCAAATACTGACCCGGATCTAGATCGTGTTTCGGCAAACTATGCACAGTAAAAACAGCGCGACCGCTGGGAGTTTTAAACACGCGCTGACGCGGAGCACTGGGAAGATGAAAGCCTCCCGGCTGCCGCACGCGAACGTTGTAGTCCTCAAATCCCGGAACCACTTTCTCGATGCGATCTCTTATCCGATCATAGTCCGCACTCAAAGCCGACCAGTCGACGTTTGAACGTTTACCGAGTGTGGCAACCGCGAGCCGCGCCACAATCGCAGGTTCGCTTAAAAGCTCCGGCGAAGCCGGCTTCAGTGAGCCTCTCGACGCCTGCACAACAGCCATTGAATTCTCTGTCGTCACGAACTGTGGGCCGCTGGACTGCACATCGGTCTCAGTCCTTCCCAGGCATGGCAGAATCAGGGCCTGTTCTCCGGTAATCAAGTGTGCGCGATTGAGTTTGGTTGAAACTTGTACGGTCAGCTTGCAACGTCGCAGTGCGGTGGCCGTGAACTCGGTGTCTGGCGTCGCCGATAAGAAGTTCCCGCCCAGCGCAAAGAAGACGCGAGCGCGCCCATCGTGCATCGCCTGGATGGCATTCACGGTGTCGAACCCATGCCGGTAAGGAGGCTCAAAGCCAAATTCTGCCGCAAGGTTATTTAAAAACCAATCGGGCGGCCGTTCCCAGATGCCCATCGTCCTGTCGCCCTGGACATTGCTATGTCCACGCACCGGACAAAGTCCTGCGCCAGGTTTTCCAATCTGGCCCCGCAACAACATGAGATTTACGATCTCTTGAATGTTAGCCACGGCATTTTTGTGTTGCGTGAGCCCCATGGCCCAGCAAAAGATCGTGCGATCAGATTCAACGAATATCTCTGCGGCTTCTTCGATGTCTGTTCGTCTTACGCCGGATTGCTGGACGATCTCGTCCCAGCCCACGTTGTTCAAAGCAGCAGAAAACGCCTCAAACCCCTCGGTGTAGTCGCGAATGAATCCCCAGTCGAGAACACCCGGGCGCTTTTCTTCCTCAGCCAGAACCGCCTTCATGATTCCCTTGAGCAAAGCAACGTCGCCATTGATCCGCACTTGTAGAAACAAATCTGCGAGTGTTGCGCCTTCACCGAGCCAGCCCAAAACATGCTGCGGATGTTTGAACTTTGTCATGCCGACTTCGGGAAGTGGGTTGATGTGCACCAGGCGGCAACCTTTCTGTTTCGCCTTCTCGAGCGCGCTCAGCATGCGCGGGTGGTTAGTGCCGGGATTTTGTCCGATGACAAAAATGGCCTGGGCCAGATTGAAGTCTTCCAGCGTAACGGTGCCCTTGCCAGCGCCGATAGTTTCGCCTAACGCGGAGCCGCTGGACTCGTGGCACATGTTTGAGCAGTCGGGAAGGTTGTTTGTGCCAAACTGCCGCACGAAGAGTTGATAGAGAAAAGCCGCTTCGTTGCTGGTCCTGCCGGAAGTGTAAAAGATGGCTTCGTCGGGATGATTCAGAGCGTTGAGTTCACTGGCGATGAGAACAAACGCTTCGTCCCAGCTTATTGCCTCGTAATTAGTCGCACCGGCGCGGAGCACCATCGGATGTGTAATACGCCCTTGCGTGCCCAGCCAGAAGTCGGATTGATTAGAAAGATCGGCGACGGTCCACTTTTGAAAAAACTCCGGCGTGACGCGCTTGGTTGTAGCTTCGTCGGCGACGTGTTTGGCCCCATTCTCGCAAAACTCGGCGTGCGAACGTTCGCCATCGGGTTCAGGCCAGGCGCAACCGGGGCAATCGAAACCGGTTTTTTGGTTGAGCTGCAGGAGAGTGCGCACACCACGCCTTAAACCCATTTCGCGTAACGTATGTTTGGTAGTGGCAATTATCGAGGGAATGCCGCCCGCTGTTTTGCTGGGCGACTCGATTTGAACTAAACGGGACTCTTCCGGCGTTTGAGCGTTGATCTCAGTTGATGTTGGTTCCCGATCTGGCATCTTGTAAACACCGATGATTAATTGTATTTCGCCGGAGAGTGAGCGCGAAGCCACACCCCAAAGGTTGAACTCTGAACTGCTAGCGATTGCCGTTAAGTACTTTAACTGTTTGGCCGACAACAACCTTCCCGCTTTGCAGCACGCGCGCATAGATTCGCGAATACCCGGGATGCACTTTCTGCGAAATGCGCTGATACTTACCGTCAACAAAGTAATCTGGAATCGTGTTGCAGGGTGTGGTGTAGCTGGTCAGCTCGACCCGGACTTCATCACCCAGCGCCAGCTTTGTCCCCGGCTCCAGCTTGCTCCAATCAAGACCTGCGATCGTTACATTCTCGCCGACCGCACCGGGAAATATGGGGTGCCCTTCAGTCTGAAGCTCAAGAATTCGCTCCAGCGAAAACAGACAGAGCGCACGTTCGGGGCCACCATGAATTCCAGGGAAACGATGATCGTCGCCGCTCATCCCAAGTTCGTTGACCGTGGCTTCGCGCACAGCGAATTTCGGCACGCCGCCGGGAGAAACGTTTAGTTGAAATATTCGTCCGGTCATTTGTCTTATATGTTCCAATCGGCCCTTGATCGACGCTCATCCAGTCAAGCCCAGAGGCTAGGAGTTGCGACCTTAGTTTGCGAATTGTACTACGAGGACGATCTTAGAGTTGAACGCCGGGTAAGCACGCGGAGCGATCTCATTAACACCGTGGCTTCAGCCAGGTGGCGCCTGTCACATCATTGTTTCCGGTCCCATCTGACCACCGGGCTGAAGACGCGGTGTTAATGAGATCGCTCCGCGTTACCGCTACTTGCTTCTCCGGCACGTGCGAACCGAATTGCCTCTGCACCAAAAATTTGACTTGCCGGCGCATTTGGCTTAAAAGCTTCTACTCTCTTTAAAATGGATCTTACAACCGTTGATTCTGTCATCAGAGGAAACAACTCATGACTCGTCTAATCTTCCGTGGGGTCGCTCTGTCTTTACTCATGATCGCCTGCGGCAGTGTTGCCGCTGCCCAGATCAAACCCGGTCGCGATCCTAACCAGCCCATTGATGAGGAATACACAAAGAAGATTCGCGAATACACCACCGAGCCATTTTTTAACTCGCCTTTAACCGATTACCTGCCCGCTTCGACGCGCGTGCCGACACCGAAAGAGGTGCTCGGCGACGTTGCCGGCGCGCCTGGCAAACTGCCTTACGCAGAGGACGTACATCGCTACATGCGTTTGCTCGAGAAGGCGAGCCCGCGGGTAAAGGTTTTCTCAATTGGCACTACGGAAGAAGGTCGGGAGATGATCGCGGTCGCGGTTGCTTCCGAGACCTTGCTGGAGCGTTTGGACGAGAACCGCGCGCGACTCGCGAAACTTGCAGACCCGCGCGTGATTAGTCTCAACGACGACGAGGCCGACAGAATCGTCGCCGAGTCGTTTCCGATCTACTACATAACAGGTTCGCTTCACTCAACCGAGACCGGCTCACCTACAGCCTTGATGGAGCTCGTCTATCGGCTAGTTGTTGATGATAGTCCCTATGTGAAGAGCATTCGCGATAACGTAGTCACACTCATAACTCCGGTGGCTGAAGTTGACGGCCGAAACCGTGCCGTCGACGTCTACAACTGGCACCTGGCAAATCCAAAAGCAAATTGGCAGCCGCTGGTCTATTGGGGTCACTACGTGGCCCACGACAACAACCGCGACGCAATCAGCCTTTCGCTGAAGCTGACTCGGAATATACTGAACACATACCTCGGCCAAAAAGCGATCGTGCTTCACGACCTGCATGAGTCCGTCCCTTATCTCTACGACAACACCGTCGGAGATGGCCCGTATAACGCCTGGGTGGATCCGATTCTGACAGACGAGTGGCAGATGATTGGCTGGCATAACGTGTCCGAGATGACCAAGTTTGGTATGCCGGGCGTGTTTGCACATGGAAACTTCGATACGTGGTCGCCCGGCTACCTTATGTTTATCGCGGCCACGCATAACGGCATCAGCCGGCTTTACGAAACCTTTGGAAACGCCGGAGCCGACACTGTCGAGCGCACACTTTCGCCCAGCGATTATCAGCGCACCTGGTATCGGCAGAATCCGCCGCTGCCGAAAGCAAAATGGTCCCAGCGCAACAATAATAACTACCAACAAACCGCGCTGCTGACGACACTACACCACTTCGGCAACAACAATAAGCTCTTCCTCAAAAACTTCTATCTTAAGAGCAAGCGCTCTGTGGAGAAGCCTAAGAACGAAGGTCCGGCTGCTTATGTGTTTCCGGCTGACGACCCTCGTTTGGCTGGGCAGGCAGATTTGCTCCGCACTCTTCAGGCACAAGGATGCGAAGTACACAGGGCAACGGCGCCGTTTACAGTCTCAATAAGGGCGAAAAAGAAAGCCGGCCCATCGCCTTCGCCTTCGCCTTCGCCGAGCGGTTCGACTACGCCGGTTGCGAAGCAAGTGGCCGAAGATCGGCAGTTCCCTGCCGGCAGTTACATAGTTCGTATGGACCAGCCATACAGCCGAATAGCTGACGCACTTCTTGACTATCAGTATTGGGCGCCAAACGATCCGCAGCAGAACGTTTACGACGATACCGGCTGGACCATGGGCGAGCTGGGGAACATACAGGTAGTGCGTGTTACCGATGCGAGTGTGTTGACCGCACCAATGGAACGCATCAATGGCGACGTGCGCGCCACCGGTGGGATCAACGGAAGCGGCTCCGTGTACCTCATCAACCACAATGCCGACAATGCTTTGGTAACCCTTCGCTATCGTTTTAAGGATGCAGTCGTGGAAGCGGCCGAAGAACCCTTTGAAGCGGCGGGTCGAAAATTCAATCGCGGCTCTTTCATAATGCGCCGGGTTGCGGCCAACGAGCTGCAGCAAACAGCGGCGAACCTCGGTTTGCAAGTGTATGCGGTTGACACTGCTCCGGTAGTCAAAACGCACCCGGTAAGAGCGCCGCGTATTGCGCTAATGCATACATGGATAAGTACGCAGGACGAAGGCTGGTGGCGAATCGCTCTGGATCAGCTCGGCGTTCCCTACGCGTATATCAGTACGCAGGATGCGGCGCGTGACGCCGAGCTGAGGCGCAAGTATGACGTGATCATCTTTGCTCCAGTCGGCGCCGGCATGGAACGCATAATCAACGGCATGCCGATGTTTGGAAACGCGCTTCCCTGGAAAACGACTTCCATCACGCCAAACATCGGAAAGATCGATTCAACTGATGACATGCGTCCCGGACTCGGTTATGCGGGATTGATGAATCTGAAAAAGTTTACGCAGGAGGGCGGACTGTTTATCGGCGTGATGGACACAGCGGAATTGGCCGTGAACGCCGGTTACACACCGGGGCTTTCGATTGCCCGCTCACAACGACTGCGGGCGATTGGCGTAGTACTCCGGTCGAAAGTTGTAGACAACACCAGCCCGATTGCTTACGGCTACGGCGAGTCGCTGGCCATCTACAGTTTTAACGGTCCAATTTTTAACGTGAGCAACATGGCCGGCGGGCGAGGCGGACGCCAGCGTGCCGAGACGCGGACGTCCGGACGCGGAACGCCTGACGATCCCGATGTGGTCCAGGGGAGGCCGCCGGCAGAGGCTCCCGAAAGAGTAACGGCCGAAGTCTGGCAAGCATTGCCGATCACAGACGAACAACGGCGTAACGGCATCAATATCATTCCACCTGCGATGCGTCCGCGCGTGGTCTTTCGTTATGCCGACAACAAGGATTTGTTTGTCTCCGGCTTGTTGGATGGAGGTGACGAAATCGCCCAACACGCGATGATCGTCGACGTGCCATCGGGGCAAGGTCACCTCGTGCTGTTTTCCAATAACCCGATTTGGCGCGGCCAGACAAGGGGAAGCTATTTCCAGGTATTCAACGCGATTCTCAATTTTGACAACCTGAACGCGGGAAGGAAGCTCGACGAGAAGTAATCCGCATATTACGTGGAGGGTTGGTATCGTCACACGTTTCCCCTCTCTCCTGGAGAGTTCACAACTTTTACATACCCGGATAATGCTTCGCCAGCGCTTCCTGATACGCAGATATGCCGGCGGGCACTGTTGCCGCTTCGACTTTCTTACCAGCCAGCACCTCGCGACCCTTCATGCCGTACAGTGGCTTGTTGATGTTGTTGTCAGGATTCAGACCGAATTTCTTCCAGAAGCTGGTTCCAAAAGCTGTGCCGTCTAGTTTGCCGTTGTAGTAAGCGTAAGCCAGGATCTGTGCGCCCTCTATTTCTTGCCGCTGGGCATCGGTGATCGTTCCGACTGGGCCAGCCAGCGCTTTCTTCTCGTTCGTTAACGGGACGCCGCCTTTTTCAAACCAGCCCAACGCATCTTCCGTCATGAATAAAAGAATGACGGCATTCGCCTCGTCTTTCGCAAAAGGCTTTCCATAACCACCGCCGCTGAATTGATAAAATGCAGGCAAGCTCCAGCCCTGCTCCTGCCGCACGCTAATCACGCCGTAGCCCTGGCTGATGGTCGTGAACAATGAAGTCTCTTTTGTGACCTTCGGGAATACGCCTACGGCCCTGGACTTATCTACCAACTCTTTGGGCAATCCACTTTCAGGCACGAGCGCCAGCAGTGAAACAATTCTTGCTGCGTCGCCAGATCTCTCAATGGCGTGGGCAAACCGCGGTTTCTGCCCAATTGCACCCGACGAGATCGAGAACAGTGCAATTACTAAGGTCACTAAGACAATTCTTGAAAAGCGATTAGCCACAATGCACCTCCTCGGATTGCGGCGGCCTGGCGCCGCTTTGGTCGGTGGCGGCCTGGTGCCACGCGCGCGGTTCATAAGCAACTTCAATTATTAAGATATTGCCATCCCATGGGCTTGCACAAAAAGTCGAATGGTTCGCGAAGCGGTATCAGAACCGGAAGCGGGTAGCGACCGGGTCACCGTGGGTTAGAAAAAGCCAAGGGTTTCAATGTCAACCATCGCCTTCGTAGATGCGCCGCGGTCCGGTGCACTCCAGGGAGTTACCCTTCACGAGAGTGCTGCTGCAATGCGTGCTTTGTTCTGCTCCAGGCGATTTCCAAATCGCCTCACCGAGAGAAAATAAAATCCGCCTGTCAGTAACAATACTAGACCGGTGACGGCAACCGCTTCAGCGCTTCGAGTCTGCCACAGGTAGATCAAAACGATCCCCGGCAAGCTGCCGAATAAAATTCCCCCCATTGCGTCGACCAGCGCGGCGCCTGAGTTCGCAAAGCGGAAAAATTGCATTTTCAATGGGTGAGTAACCGACATCCAATTGCCCCACGTCAGGTACGCACCCGCCAGTGCGGCCGCTTGAACAAATCCGAGCGCGCTGGTAACAACTCCTAATCTCCATCCCGCGATGACCAGCATCGGCAATATCTCGGCCAGCACGATCATCAGGTAAGCGAGATTCTTGCTCACCAGAATCGCTTCGCCACTCAAGGGCAGCAAGGTGTAGCGATCCAGCCCCGCGCGGTCATCAAGGCCGAAGCTGTTGAACGCCACGGCAGCGTTGCCGAGAAACGTAGCGACGATGAACGACCAGAAGACTCCGGCGGATGGAACATATGCAACCGCTAGATAGACACAACCAAGAATCGCGGCCGCCAATCCCAAATAGGTGTCGAGCAACCTGCGAAAATACCTGAAGTCTTTGACGACCAGGCCACCAAGACGTCCTGGCAACAAGCGAGCAGAAACGACCAGAACCTTCCGGTGCGCGGTTTGAAGTTCGGCTTCCAGGCCCTTCTTGAGTGACCACCACGCAGCCCAACCAGCAACCACAGCCATCACGCTAAGCGTGATCAGTGAAACCAATGGCGTGGTCCATTGAGTTAGTTCGCCGGCACCCGCGTCTCCCAGTGCTACCCGAGCCACCAGCTTCGCCGGAAGGAACTGTAAAGACAACAAAGCGTTAGCAGTTCCTATCCGGATTACATTTAAACCGGCAACAGTCGACACCCCCAGCGCCGCAATCCATAACAACTTTCTCCAGACGACGAAACCTGGAAGGCGAGAAATTGCTAGACCTGTTAACCAGGCTATCGCGATGAATAACAAACCGGCGACCGTTCCCGCGAAGGGATTTCGCGCATGGGCCAATGGATAGCAAATGGCAAGCGAGCCGAGGATTACCAGCCAGGCTGAAGGCGGCAGCAGCAGCGAGACCGACCTGATGATGAATCGCTCGCTAAGCGAGAGCGGCAGATGCAGCCACTTACGCGAGGCAAACGTCTGTCGCGCACTGCTCGCAACTGGAAACAACCATACGAAGAAGATGGCTCCCAGGAGCTGGACCAGTAGTTTTGGATTCCCCTTTTCAACATTCTTCGAAGCCGTCACCAGCAGTTGCACGTACTTAATAGCAATCAATACGGTGAGTATCAGGATTATTCCCTGATTCCCGCCACGCAAGCCAGATCGCGAAAAGCGGCGCCAATAGGCACGCCACTCGTAACCGAGGATAGTCTTTACCCGATCCACTCCAGGTCTCCTACCTTGCCCCTGACTACGTGTTTGAAGAAGAGCTCCTCGAGAGTTTCACCAGAGCGAAGCGTCTCAGCCACAGTCTGTGTGCATACAACTTCGCCGGCGACGATGATGGCAAACTCGGTGACCAAACGTTCTACGACTTCGAGAATATGCGAGGTCAAAAAGATGGTGACACCTTTCTCTGCCATCAACAGCAACAGGTCCTTGATGTTTCGTGACGCGACCGGGTCGATGCCTTCAAAAGGTTCGTCCAGGAACAGGACCGACGGGTTATGAAGTAACGCCATGGCCAGCGAGCATTTCTTGCGCATGCCGTATGAAGCCTGTTCGACGTAAGTATTACGACTCGATGCGAGATCGAGGTAGTCCAGCAATTCGACGGCGCGCTTCTCCGTTTCTTGTTTGCTCAAGCCGTAGACTGGACCGCTCAACATCAAGTGTTCCCAGATGGTGAGCGCTTCAAACAGCGCCAGTTCTTCCGGGAGCACACCGATCTTTTTCTTTACGTCCAAAGGAGAATCAAGAATCGAGGTCCCGGAAATCAGGGCGTCGCCTTCTGTTGGTGTCAACAGCCCTGTAAGCATTTTGACGGTAGTCGACTTACCCGAGCCATTCGGCCCGAGGAATCCGAAGATGGTCCCTTTAGCAATCTGAAGACTGAGATCGTTGACCGCCAACAACCGGCCAAACTGCTTCGTCAAGTTGCGAGTCTCGATTTCCAACATCTTGTTCAGTCGTACCCAGGGTAGCCGTCAAAGCCCGGCAACCCTGGGCTCTAGGACGTAGCCCCGTTGGGGCAAAGACTGGTCGTTTCGAAAAGAGTCAATTGGCAATTGAAAATCGGCATTCGGCAATGTTCTCATCCTCTTGGGAGCATGGCCGCGAGCATTTCGAAGGAATCATGAACGGCGCTGTACGATAACTTTAGCTTGGCATTCGAGCCCTTGCGTGCGTCAGTCCGCAATTTCGACAGGGCGTTATCAAATTTTTTCAGGTGGTCGGCAAATTCCTGTTTCTGTTCTTCCTTAGTTCCAGCCGGCACACCCACCGCCACGATCGCTTTTCCGCGTCTGACGAGCTCGGGCGTTTTGTTTCTAATACGACGGAAGTCTTTCTTCGGAAGCGCTTCATGTTCCAACGGATGAAGCACATCGTGAAACTGCTCGTACTGCGGAACACTGAATCCATGTTGAGTTGCATGTGCGAGGTTGACTAAGAACAAGGAGCTCAAAACGGCCGTAATGATAAAAACAGAAGTGGTTCGGGTGAGTTTCAAATCGGTCCTCCAAGGTTGATGGAATTTTTCCGTGAGCCTCCGTCTGTGCCCCAGGTCTTTACGGACCCGAGCGCGGTAGCGCCGGATACAAGATGCGTTCTGGACATAACGAAAGTTTACTCTGGCATACGGCGCTACCGCGCTCGGTTCCGTAAGAACCACGGATGCTCAGAGAACACGTAGCTTGCACGGAGACGACTAAAGATTATAATCGAAAAACCGAATTAAGACCGTTTGCAGATTAACGTAAGCTAGAAGGACTATGCCCGAAAAAAGTATCCAGGAGACCTTCGCCCCGAACATGAAATGTTTCGGTTGCGGGCCGGCGAATGAGATGGGTCTGCACGTACGCAGCTTCGCAAACGGCGATGAAGTTGTTGCCGAGTGGCAGCCTGCGACTGAGTATGAGGCCTTTCCCGGGATGCTCAGTGGCGGCATCATCGGCACGCTACTCGATTGCCATTGCAACTGGACTGCTGCTCATCACTTGATGAAACGAAACGGTTTGGATAAACCGCCCTGCACTGTCACTGCCGACTACACGATCACGCTCAAGCGGCCGACGCCGACTGAGCACCCTATTCGACTTACGGCTCGGGTGGTGGAATCAACTGACGATAGGGCGATAGTTGAAGGCGAGTTGATAGCGCATGATAAGGTGACGGCCACGTGCCGCGGAACGTTTGTAGCGGTTAAACCGGGCCACCCGGCCTATCATCGCTGGTAGTAGGAGAAACAACTTTTAGTGACTGATCTAATCCATCGTCCGCGACGTTTGCGAAGGACTGAAGCCTTTCGCGACTTAGTGCGGGAGACGAGGCTAGCGCCGGAGGATTTCGTGCTTCCTTTGTTTGCGTGTCCCGGTAAGGGAGTGCGTCGCGAGATTTCGTCGATGCCCGGCGTTCATAATCTTTCGGTCGATGAAATTGCAAAAGAAGCGGCGGGCGCGCAGGATGTCGGCATCAAGGCTGTGATTCTGTTTGGCCTGCCGGAAGCGAAAGACGAACAGGCAAGTGGCGCGTTTGATCAAAACGGAATCGTGCAGCAGGCTGTGCGTGCGATTCGAGAGCGCGCGCCGGGACTCGTGATCATGGCCGATACATGTCTTTGCGAATACACATCTCACGGCCACTGCGGCGTGGTGCGCGAGGGCGAAGTCATCAATGATGCGTCGCTCGACTTACTGGCACGAACAGCAGTCAGCCAGGCTGAAGCAGGCGCCGATGTGGTTGCGCCGTCCGCAATGATGGACGGGCAGGTGGGAGCGATTCGCGATGCACTCGACGATGCCGGCTTCGAAAACGTAGCGATCATGGCTTACGCAGTGAAGTATGCGTCGGGTTTTTATGGTCCATTCCGCGAAGCCGCGGACAGTGCCCCGGCGTTTGGTGACCGGTGCGCATACCAGATGGATCCGGCAAACGCACGCGAGGCGATGCGAGAAGCCGAACTGGATTACATGGAAGGCGCGGACATCCTGATGGTCAAGCCCGCCGGAGTTTATCTGGACATCGTGAAGATGGTGCGAGAGGAATTCGATCTGCCGATCGCTGCCTATCACGTCTCCGGTGAGTACGCGATGATAAAAGCTGCGGCGCAGAATGGCTGGATCGACGAGCAGCGTGTGATGATGGAAACGTTGACCAGCATCAAGCGCGCCGGCGCCGATATCATCCTGACTTACTACGCACGCGAAGCTGCGCGCGCTTTGAGAAATACGTAAAGCAAACTGTTGGTTTGCTGGCGGTGGTTATAGGACTCAATCCCGTTTAGAACGCGGACTTGTCCGCTGGCACGCGAGACGTTCGAACGCACAGGGCGCATAAGTGCGCCATCTATACGGACGGCGGGTTATCAACGGATGGTGAGACCAAAGATTAAACGAGGCAAGCGATGAATTGGTTGATGCAGT
>DASQKG010000370.1:0-5572 GCA_035630655.1 Pyrinomonadaceae bacterium | reverse complement strand
ACTCCCTGCCTGCCGGAACAATTCTGCAGGCTCGGTATCGCATTGTGCGGCAGCTTGGCCGCGGCGGTATGGGAGCAGTGTACGAAGCAGTCGACGACCGCCTGGGGATCACCGTCGCGCTCAAGGAGACGCTTTCTTCAGAAGCTTCTATGCGCAAGCAATTCGAGCATGAGGCGCGTTTGCTCGCGAGTATGCAGCATCCGGCCCTGCCGCGCGTTAGCGATCATTTTGTAGAAGGGCAGCGGGCCTTCCTGGTAATGCAGTTCATCGGAGGTGTTGACCTTGCCAAGATCATCGCGCAACAACCCGGACCATTTCCCCGCGACCAGGTTATAGCCTGGGCAGACCAACTGCTTGACGCACTTATTTATCTACACTCACACGATCGTCAGGTCATTCATCGCGACATCAAGCCGCATAATCTCAAGTTGACGGCTACCGGGCAGATCGCTTTGCTCGACTTCGGACTAGCCAGAGCGCAGCCGACAGAAGAGTCGCTGACTGCCTCGAGAGCATTTTTCGGTTACACAAAACATTACGCGCCGCTGGAGCAGATTCAGGACCAACGTACAGATCCACGCAGCGACATTTATGCTCTCGGAGCGACGCTTTATCACTTGCTCACCGGTATAAAACCTCCCGATGCCATGGTGCGTGCAACAGCGCTCATCAATTCAGACCCTGACCCCTTAAAACCTGCCGACCAGATTCACCCGGCAGTTGGACCTCAAATCGCCACCATTTTATGTAAGGCGATGGCCCAGAGATCCGAGGATCGATTTGCTAGTGCGTCGGAATTCAGGGAAGCACTGCGCCGCATGGGCCGTGCAAAGGAAAGCTCGACTGAGGAAATAACTTCAATCAAGACAAAGGCGGCCGAGGCAAGAACCCGGGATAACGACTATCGAGCGGTGATGAAAATGCCGATGGTTGCTTCGGCCACGAGATTTGGGCCCGGAGCCATGACCGCGGTTTTTATTATCGTGGCCGCACTCGCAGCAGGACTCTGGCACGTGTCGCAACACTGGTCTAAGGCGCCAAGCCAAACGCCCGGATTATCCACTGCTGCACCGATCGAGCGTCAGACTGTGGCTTCCCGCAAGGTGGAGAAGTCTCGTACTGCGGATAATGCTGCGGTGACGCCATTGAAACCACGAGAGCAAAGTGAGTCAAAGAAAGCGAACGAAACCGAAAAGAAGCCGGTGTCGAATCCACGGGCGAGTCCGTCGCCACGCAATTTGCGGCGTTCAATAGCGCCGCGAGAAAATCGCCGCCGTCCGAATGCCCCCAGCATCCGCTTGCCGAGACCAGAGGTTGCCGAAACGTACCGGCTGACTTCGTTTAATGTAGGTTATCGCAATGCTGGCCGATACAATCCGGCGCCGCGTTTTTACCGGGCCTCCGATGGCACGCGAATCGTAAAGTTTCCTGACGGCTCAAGCCGAGTTATTAGGCCCGGCCAGAAGAGTGGTTATTGAGCTTTGGATTGTAGGGGTGGCACTCCGTGGCCACCCCTCCTACCGGTTCCAAGAACCCTCTGGAAAAACATCGAGCAATCGCAACGAAGGGGCGGCCACGGAGTGCCGCCCCTACAATTTAGTGCGTAGGTGTGCATTATCGAGCATGTGCACTGGAGTGAGTGTTACTCACCGTCTCTGTCCCGCTCTAACAACTTAGTGGTGTTCTCTGTAACGCTCGGAGGTTGTCCTATCAGCTCTGCTGTGCGCACCCGTCGCTCAACGGTTCCCTGAGGAGGGGAGTAATTAGCGGGGGGTAGTGTGTTTCCTCGGAACATCGTCGCCAATCTGGAGGGTTCCGAAGGTTGGGTCGCAGGAAGCGGAACATCGTCTCCAAAGAGGACGGAGTAAAGAAGTATCGAAATCCCGGCAAAGAAAACGGTGAATGGAATAACCATGGGCCCGGGATGATCGTTCACAACGGCCAGGAAAAAAAATGGTATTAGCAGCACGGCACTTATAAACATCAATTTTGCGCCTCGCCTAATCCCTTTTCGTTTTGGAGTTACGGGCGGCTTGGATTGTACGTGCGCAGGCACAGCCGGAATCATCCCGCCGTGTGCGAGCCACTCGGCCAGGCCGCTAACCAGCAGACCGCACCTGGAACAGAATCTTGTGCTATCGGCAATTTGCTGTTGGCCACATTGCGGACAATACATCAGGACCCCCACGTTGCGGGATTAATCAAGCGCACTGCATTACGTTAAGTCTGTTTATTAAGTTCATGGACATCTGGCCATCGGAACGGGACGACTGAGTTTAACTGGCCTGAGCTTTAGACATTAACTCTTCGTATCTTTTGCTGGAGGCGTTTCCTCCGTGGCCGTCGTCTCAACATCAGTTACACTGCGCTCCTTAGCCATATCGGAGTCTGTAGAAACGCCCAGCTGCTTGAGAATATCCGGCACGTTTAGTCCGAGAGCCTGTAATTGCTGTAGCAGCCCGTAAATCATTGTCGGCCCGGTCTGCGCAAATCGATTGAGGCCCCCGGCCCCGCGCCCGTTTGCTTCACCCCCGCCATGATCGATCATCACAACCTTCTCAATATTACCAAGCGGTTCGGAGATGGCCCTCAGCGCCGGCGCCGTCGCTTCGATAATGCTGGGTAGTTTCTCCAGAATGGTTTGCAGCCGCGCGGCGTCGTTGAACTCACGCCACGCCGACGCCTTTTCCTTTATGGCAGTGGCCTCCGCCAGTCCCTGGGCTTCCGTGGCTTTAGCGTGGGCCAGCCCCTGTGCCTGTATTTTCTCCGCTTCGGCCAGCCCGAGCGCGCGAATCTTCTCTGCTTCAGCGCGGCCCTCTGCTTCGATGGCCGAGGCACGCCCCAGCCCCTCTCTCTGAAGCTTTTGGCTCTCAGCTTCTGCTGTTGCAATCAAAGCCTGCTTGCGGCCCTCTGCCTCGAGAATAGCTGCCTCCTGTTGGCCTTGCGCTAGAAGCACCACCGCTCTGCGTTCGGCCTCTGCTTTTTTTACGACGGTCGCTTCGAGCTCCTTCTCACGGCGCAGCACTTCTTGCTCCTGGACAGAGATCTGCTCCTGCGTGCGAATCCTCTCGATACGAACCTCTTCAGCGACAACCTCCTGTCGCGCCTTTGCCTCTGACAGCGGCCCCGCCTGTGCGGCTGTCGCTTGTTCACGTTTTATCTCAGACTGAAATTGAGCCCGCTTGACCTCCGTCTCTCTGGTTGATGCGGCTATATCCGCCTCCGAGGCGAGCCGGACTTTCTCACCTTCCTGCATTGCCAGCGCAGCCTTGATCTTGGAATCGCGAAGAGCTTCAGCCTTGCCGATCTCTGCGTCGCGCTGGACCTCGGCAGTTCGCCGCTGCCCCAGGGCATCGAGATAACCCTCTTCGTCGGAGATCTCCTGAATGGTTAAAGCGTCGAGGCCGATACCCATCTTTTCCAAATCGCCGGCGGCTTCTGTGGTCAGCTTCTGTGCAAAGCTTTGCCGGTCATTATTGATCTCTTCGACTGTAAGCGTTCCGAGAATCGCGCGCAGGTGCCCTTCAAGCGTTTGGAAGACAAGCTTGTGAAACTCATCTGGCTGCATACCGAGGAAGCGTTCTGCTGCCGACCGCATAGAGTCGTCGTCACCCTTAATCTTTACGTTAGCGACCGCCTTCACTGAAACGGGAACGCCCTGCACGGTGTAGGCACGCGTGGTGGCCAATGGCACCGTGATCACGTTGAGACTGAGGTATTCGACTTTTTCAAGAAACGGAACGATCAGGGTTGCGCCACCCCTAACCAAACGGTAACCGACAACAGTGCCATCGGGGAGCTTCCGCGAGCGCCCGGAAATAACTGCGGCTCGATTGGGCGAGACCTTGATGTAGTTTCGGCTAATCAGCAGCAGCGCCACTAAAAAGCCGAGTACTACAACGAGAATCACAACGGGGATAAGAAGATTTTGAATGTCAGGCATTCGGTTTACCTCAAGAACTAATCAATAGACTGGGTTATTAAAAGTGACTCAGTGGTGAATCAGCCGTGGTCTCTGAAAGTGCGGTAGTGTCCTATATTAGCCACAACCGAACATGACGAGCTAGCTCCGTACGAGCGGATGTGGTCCCAGGCCTTGCCCAGAAAATAGGAACCGCCTGACTTGTTCCACAACCGCGCATCCTGAGAGCGGCGGTCACGCCTCCGTGTAGGGGCTCACGATAACGGAATCTCCTGCGATCTCATCCACGCGAACCATCGCGCCGGTTTTGATCTCGCGGTTGTCTTTTGAGCGAGCCAACTTCTCAACCCGCTCTTCGCCTATCCGGCAACTAATCTGACCCAAACTCCCGGGCGCAATCGACACAATCACCTGCGCCGTGCGGCCAATCAGTTGCGCAGTGCTTACCGAACTCGACGACTGTTGCCTGTAGAGAAAGCGGGCGAAAAATGAGACGACGCCACCGAGCACTACACCACCGGCCAAACCCAGAAGGGAACTGGCAACTATGCCAAGTCCCATCTGTATCCCGATGGCCCCGAAGCCGCCAAACGCCGTCACAAAAACGCTGATCACCCGGCTGTCCAGGAAACCGTGACCATCGGTTCCATCCAATCCTGTGTCGACCCCTAAACTGTCGAAAATGTCTCCCAATATCAAAGAAACAAGCAGGAAGATGAAGCCAATGGCGCCAATGGCGAGAAAGACCATTAAGTAACTAATGTTCGAGATAAATTCAGGCACTTAAGAGTCCTCGCTTAAGGTTTCATAGACGGGTGGCAACGATCTCAGGTACTGAATACGAGTTGAATTCCTCGGTAGACTATCACCCGTAGCGCCTAAGTTGGAAGGGTAATGGAAAAGGATCCTCATCAGGAGTAGAGAATTTCCAGTCTAGTTGTAACACTTACGCTTCAAAATAATCTTAGTCTGACCTTCAAAGAGTGTGAGCGTGTTTGGCGAGACAGTTCCAGTGAATTTGCGCGAGCCAGCTTCGTTTGGCAGCACGAACTCAATCTTACGATTTTCTATGTCTGCCTTGACCTTCACCAGGACAGGAGCAAGTAGGACGCCTTCAGCCAGCGTCACAGTGGCATAGAATTGACCATCGGAATCAGTCAGATAAACTTGCATGCCACCGTAATCGCCGCCAGGTCCTGCGGTGATGCTGCTAAAAGTCCCTTCGGTATGGAAGGCCTTTGATTTTCCCTGGGCGGTTGCAATTGAAAAGGCCAACAAGCAGCACACAAAACATAGAACAATTCGAGCTATCATTATTTTTGAGATTCTCCTTTTGTGCTTGATCAATTTACGGTGACATTACCAGATGTGAACCTGGAGATACCACTGGGCGGGTGAGCTCCTAAACAAGACTCCTAACTTTTTCTGCGACCGAATCCAGTTCACTACGCTCGGGTCTTTGGGGGTACACGTGACATCGATGTAAGCGATTCTTCACCCATACCAACTTACAATTGAATATCGCTGACCGCGTGTTACAGGAATAACTTCGTGTGTGGTATCGGAAGTGAAGGCGAGTAACGCCCCCGTTTCGGCAGACAGCTGCAACTCACCAGACGTCCGCCCGGGCCGCCACTCAGAAATCACCAA
>DASQKG010000369.1:0-16507 GCA_035630655.1 Pyrinomonadaceae bacterium | reverse complement strand
CTGGCCCCTCGGCCATTCTCCCCTACAACGACGCTACCATCGACAAACCACGCTTTTGTTTTCACCATCGAGTCACGATGTGAAAAGCGGACAATCAACCAGTGATCGGGCAGCGCAGGAAAATCAAGTAAGCCTGGCGTATAAGCGTGTCGCAAGCCGGCCGGCAATACCCAGTGCAGATATACGCCGCGATCTTGTTTCTTCGGCAAAGCAGATGGGGATGTACGTTGATCGAGCATCAACTGGTCGGTATTAAAGGCCTGGTATTTGCGCGTGGCGCCGTAAAATGGCTTTGGACCAGGCGCATTTATGGAAGCAGTCAAGGCCTGGTAGTCGTACCTCTGCGGTGACCAGCGGCCATCATTGGCGGCGTACCTGCCCCTCTCGTATTCGACGACACCGCGCTTATCAAAGACGATGTCGTCGATTACCAGCGCCTGCACCTTGATTGGTACAAGTAGATGCTTTGAATCCATAGAAGTCCCTCAACCTGCTTTCAGCGGGGAATAGACCATGTGATGGATTGTTCTTCCGGTTTAAGGATCATCTGCGTTGCGAACTCCGCAGATCCAACACTTGCCAGTGCAACTTGCAGCTTGGCGATGTCGACTACTCCGTCAACAGGGCCACTGCGGAGAAACTCGTCCTTAACATTCAAAAACCCGCTGGACTTTGTTTTGATTTTCTTGTTGCTGCCAACCCCAAACGTGATGCCTTCGCGTGGCTCGCGAAATCTGACTTCTTCGATTGTCCCACGCGCAAGACAAAACAAGACGCCATCAGCAATCTGGTCGAAACGAAGAATGTTCGGAAGCACCTGATCCTGCGTGGCGCTGGTCTTTGCGGTCACTTCAACCCCAGGCCATCCAGTCACGATTCTTGAACGCAACAGAAACCCCGATTTGGTAGTACCCATGTAGCTTTCCGACGGGTTCCATTCCGGGTTCTTGCCCTGCAATCTCAGCCGGTGTTGATAGACGATTTTAGACAACACTGACTGCATCTCCGCTCGCGACGCCTTGCGATCGTTGGCAATGTCGCGAATGGCAATGCTGAGGGCTCCATCCAACAGCGCATCAACCCAGTTGTCATCAAGGTGAAAGAAACGCAGCGATTCGGATGGCAGCAGTGATTGATGCGGAACGAGGTAATGGAATGGCACGGGATACAGCAACACGAGACGTGCTATCCATTCGATCAGTTCTTTGGCAAGGGTGATCTGTTCGTTAGGTTTTTTGTCGCCGGAGATCGGGTCGGTGAATGACGAGCGATGCGACTCGACAAATCTCTCGATCTCCTTCGTAAACTCGCTGACATTTTGCTTTTGTTCGACAAATAACCTCAGGCCTTTCACAAATGCGGGTGACGAAAGCGCCGTAAGCCGGCCGAGCTCCCACGCGCACGCATAAGATGTGTCAATGATGCCCCGGTTCGGATCCACAATCATGGCCGCATCGGCGCGTTCGAAAGTATTGACAGTAATCTGCTCTCTTTTGATTGGCGCTAAAGGTCCGCGATACCAGGCGAAAGTTGGTGTGCTCTGCCTCGGCTTATAATCCAGTGGTATGTATCCGCGTTGGAGTGCCTGGTCCACGTACGACGATCCGCTACTAGTCGGCGCCGTGATACCGAACACAGCCGAGTTGGTTTTTAGTCGTTGCATGAGCCCGCCGAAGGTGTCGTGTCCAGTAGGGTCGTTCACAAAACTCCAACTCGCCAGAGTGATGAGACGGGCTCGGGAATGCGGCTGAGGCTTGTCCGGTGCATCGAGCAAGTAATTCCAGCCTTCGAGCGAAACCAAATAGACGGTATTAGCACCCAAGGGCGGGAAACGTTGGGCGACTAGCACCGAGAATTCACCATTGGCAACCATCTCCAGCGGAACTTTGTCGTCAGTAGCGACATGGCGTATGTGGGCCAGCAGCGGAAGTTCTTTTCGAGTCGGGCAGAGTTTGAGAAACAGATCGAGACTGACGTCGAGCAGGCCAACAGGTGTGTTGGCATCTTCAGTTCGTGTGAATCTTGGCAGAAGGACGGCGCCATTAACATCAGGCTGCCACCAGTCCCGGAGCTGATCATCGCTTCCCTGAAGGTCGTCGGGTCGATGGGGCGCGAGGTCGGCAACCGTGCCTCGCTTAAACACAACTTTGCTGTCAACGATCTCCCTCTCCGACAAAACAAGCAAAGCAAGCCAGGGGTCGTCACTGTCGAGCGACAGTGTTCTCTCCCAGGGCAGATTGCGACTGCCCAGGACCAGATGAGGCAACACGAAATTATAATCGGCGACGCCGCCCTCTGGTGGGAAGTACGCCTGGATATCGTCAGCTTCGATCGAATAGCGCGGGGCTAAGACTTCGAAACTCTGATCGCGATAATAATGACGCGGCTCCTCACGTCCGATGCTAACGCTCTGTTGCAGCACCAACCGATACGAACCAGCAGGCAAGGGTGCTTTATAGTTGTCGTAGAAGGTTATCAAATCTTGTGGAGTCGCCATTGTTCACCTTTAGCCAGGCAAGGGACGAAAAGCGTAAGAGAGTTGTTTGGGTTAAGCCGCTACTGCTCCTGTGAGCGGATCTGCGTTTAGTTCTCTAAAGCGAACTTCAGCTTGCGGCACTGGTTTCCATGTTAGTGAGAAGCCGGTCGCTGCGAGTGCGGCAACGATCTTCTCTTGATCGGCTTGCTTTTGGGCCAGCAGTTGCTGAACCTCGCGGACGCCGCCAGTGCCAGGTTTCTCCTGGATGGTGGTGGGCTTGGGAACATTCCCTGCCCCAAGCGGATTCCAATCAATCGGCGGTGGTGTAGCTTTTTTGCCGAGTGCTCCGCGCTTCGGTTTGAGTCGCTTGATACCGGTGATACAACCGTGAACTAATTTGGCGCTCGGTTCGGACGGTCGCATATTCGGCTGTCCGGGTTCCCACAGTGCCGCGGGTAATGATCCGAATTCCTCTTCTATGGTCCAGTCAGGTACCTCAACCACCTCAACGCTCGACACCTCGTCACGAACTATCGTGACGTTAAGCACTGATTGGATCTCGCGTCCCATAGGATGGACACCTATCTTGTTGGCGGAATTCTTCGTGCGGAGTCCCTGGCTCTCGAGTGTCATTGCCCTGGTGACCATCATCGAACGGCCACTCATGCTGAGCTGCTGAACTCCTTCCGCAGGGTGGCTGGTCTTTATCTTGCCGATGTTCATCGTGGTTACCGGAACAGCCGTGGTTGCAGCCAACTCCAACTCATCCGCCCGCACTCTCCAAATTCTTTCCTCCGGTTTCGGTTTCGATTCTCTCCTGAGCGCATTCGGAAGATTGTTGATGTTGTTGCGACCTGCCGCCAGATTCGGTTGAACTACTGGAAACGCTGGTACAGGTTCTATGACCGGTCTTCTGTCTCCACCTTCGAGATTGAGAAAGCTATGACAGAACTGCTGCCACGTTTCGATCAATTCCAGTTTTTCGGGACGCGGCTGACCAAAGGGAATGTCAAACTTGACGACGGTCAAATTTACATGAGCAATTCCGCCTACTGGCGGACCCCACATCTTAATGCTGGCGGCAACAGTCACGTCGAGCGAAGTGAGGAAGAACCTCGCTTGAACGCGCAATGAGATACCAAGCTCGGCTTCAAAAAATATCGGACTCCAATTAATGATGACGTCGAGATATGCCGTGAACCACGCAGAAATACGACCCGAGTGAAAAGTTGCTTCCAACTTTGCGCCGAGCATGCCACACGAAGGCGTGTAAGCAAGGTACAGACCTCCTTTGATTGACAGATTGTCGTTGACGGGCCAGTTCAATCCGAGTCGAGGGACTATTGGATAGTGATCCGGCCGGCGGAACCGCGGATGATAACCGCCAAGGGTGATAACGAGATCGCCTTTGTGGTCTCCGTCGAACCATGCAAACAGCGCAAAGCCTCCGGTAAGCTTGCAATCCTGGTTGATGATCCAGGAATTATTACTGAGAAGCGCCTGGAGCTTGAACGTTCCTTCGCTGGGTTTGATCGTCATCAGGATTTGCAGCTCGACGTAGCAAATTGCCCGCGCGGTTGTGTCACGCGGCTGCCTGAATCGTGCGAGACCCAGCAGTGAAATCTCGATCTTGTCATCGCCCCACTGCACGACGATCAGCGCGAAGCAATCAATCGTTCCGGCAATCGTGAAACGCACACCGCCGCAGGCGAATTGCTGACCCAGCTCAGGCACTAAGTGGTCTTTCATCTTCTCCAGCACTGAGACCGGGTCTTCAACCGGCTTAGCAAGCTGATTGTGCAACTCGAAGGTTTCGTCTTCCTTCTGATAACCGCCCTGGCCCATTACCATCTTGACGAGTGGAAACTCGGCCACGTTTTCGATCGTCGGAATCTTTGCCCGCCGGTTGTATCCGTAGCCGAAAACTAGTCCGGTGATTTGGATGGGTCCGAGCGGTATGCCAGTGCCACTGGCGGCGCTCAACGTCACGTAGATGAAAAAAGTCTTGTCCGGACGCAGAACGATGAACTTCCCCTCGTATTCTTCGATCATGTACTGCTTGTTATCTGAGCTGTGGAGCTCCCAGCCACCACCGGGCGCACGACCAAGGGCTTTGGGCGTAATGTCTTTCTCGTGAAGCTTGACGTCAAGCTTCTTCGGCACCTGGCCCGTATTCAGCTTGTAAACAGTGTCCGTCTCGCTCGCAAAATCGAAGAGGAGTAGGCTTCCATAAAACCCCATCGCGGAGAAGGAACCCTTGGGTATGTTGACCGTAAGACTGCCCGCATACTCAATCCCGATCTTCATAAAACTGCCGGATATGATCACGGAACCGAACTTCACCGAGACGTCCAGACCATCAAGCGTGAACGTCATTTTCCCTGGACTGTTCAGTTGAAAGGTCAACTTCGCGCCGATAAAACCCAATTCAAAGACCGGCAATCGAATGCCGCCAGTCAGCATGACAGTCAGTTGTGCACTGTCAGGCAATCCCTTGCGTATCTCGACATTCTCGACACCCTTCAAGGCAATTCCGATTTGCTTCAGGTAGATGGGCTCGGCAAACCGGTCGATCGGAATCAGGGCCATCTTGCCGCGATTGCCTTTTTCGTCGTAAAGCTGAATGTCGAGCGTGCTATTGCCGCCGTCCTTCAGCGGGCTGAGATAGCCGAAGGAGATTGAAAACTTGTCTTTCTTCTTGGCGCTCAGCCGGGTCTTGACAGTTCTCTTGGTCGGTTTAGTCGCCGGTAAAACGGCCCAGTCATCAGCAAGCAACTCTTGCAGTCCTTCAATGATTTCGTCGCCTTTACCTTTTTCTTTTTTCTTATCGTCTTCTTCCTTCGGCCCTAAAGAGAGACGCATATCCTTCAGCTTGACGCCGATGCCGATTGCGACTCGATCGAAGAAGTTTTTCTTCTTGTTGATATCTTCGAGAGAGAGCATGAACGTGAGGCGTAGTTCCACCGCTCCCAGGCCAAAATAGCCGGCAAGTCCCTCTAGAAATGTGAGACCGTCTTTGGTCGTTCCCTGAATGTCAATGCCGACGCTGAGAAGCTCAAAGAGAAAAGTCCAGGAGAAGTTTGCCTGGGTGTTATCGCTCGATGTTACCTTTTTGAAAGGCAGAACTCGGATGCCGGGAAGCGGGGTGCGATGCTGACCCGGAGTTTGAGGCTTTGGCAGCAAACGCAGCATCCAGTTATCGTCGAGCGTCTCACCGCTGAACCACTTTCCTAACTGAAGCAGTACGTCGACCTTACTCTGTTCCTTCTGGCTTGGCGGCGTGGGGTCTTTTATCTCTGGCTCAGGGGTTCCTTCCTGTTCTACTTCTTCGTCTTCATCAGGGTCGATCAGGATGCTTTCATCGGTGGTGAAATTGTCTTTACTCAGAACGATGGAGGGTTTTTCGGATTCACCTTTCTCGGTGGACTCTTTTTTGGAAACCGGATTTAGCAGGACGTTGTAGGCGAGTCCTGCCACGCCGAAGTATTTTCGTGTTTCGTCGGTCGGATTCGCTTGAGAAGCGAGCGACACCGCAATCCGGTTGTACTTGTCTTTTTTTGAATCCAGGCCGCTGAGATAGAGCGGAAAGCCGTCGAGCTCATCAATGATTCGATTGAGAACGCTCCAGACCGTCACCTTCGGTGCGAGCTTGAACGAGTACTCAATATCGCCTCCACTCGGAGGCTTGCCGCTCATGAATCCAAGCGACTTAAGCAGACTCCCCAATTTGCGGCTGCCGGAATTTGGCTCAGGGTCTTTTGGATCGGGCGGCTGCCACTCCCAGACGTGCTTGAGTAAATAAAACGTGTCCTTGACGTCTTCCTTAAACTGCGGCAGGTTAGCCTTGATTTCATCCCGTTTGGATTGCTTGAGAATGAGGTCGGTGACACCGCTGCCGTCGGAGATTTTTTCCGCCAGGAGCGGACCCATTGGCGAGTTCAATAACTCTCCGACTTGCTGCCGGGCGCAGTACTCTTCGAGAAACGGTTCCCAATCCTTAAACTCCTCCCAATCGAGCCCGTCTTTGATCTTCTTTTGAAACTTGATCTCGGGTTTCCCAAATTGGGTCTGAAGTTCCTTGTCACCTTCCTGTAGCAACTCTGCCTTGAACGGAATGCGCAGATTGAAACGCATTGCGACGATCTTGTCGTCTTTGTCTGGCCGGAGCATGTTCTCTCTTGTGTTCCTGAGAGTGATGCCCGCGCAGATTGATCGCACGGATGAGGACGACACCTCCGCACCGTGTTCGTGGTTGGGAAGGATAAGGAATGGCACAAAGAATTCGGCATCCACCTGTAATGCTTCATCCTGGTTTAACCACAACTGCGCCCGGCGTCTCATCCCTGCGCCAAAGAGAAAGACTTCCTTGCTGCCGACCTTCTGCCTGGAGATCCCGAACGTCAGTGTCGAAAAAAATGTGCGCTCTAACTTTAATGCCGAGGAAAGCAGGGCCTGTTTGATCGCTTCAGACATGCCTTCGCTATAGCGGTCAAACTTTTTGCCAAGTAAGTCCATTGAATAAAGGACAGGCTCTGAGATTGCAGTGAAATCATGCTTTTTATCCGCGATGTTCCCGAAGAACGTGGCTATCAGCCAGTCGCGGAAACGGACGTTGTTCCACGCGGCTTGCGGGCTGTTCAAATAGAGCTGGTTCGCGGCAGTCTCGCGCAGGGTGCGTTCGTCAGAGCGTATTGGCGGGTTGAGGTAATAATCTTCACCCGAATGCGCTGAGAGATCGGGAGTTTTCACGATCTGGAAACCGGGAATTAGAAGGAGAAGATCAGAGGTCGAAGGTGGTTTGGCTTCTGCCATAAATGCACCTCACGCGGCTAGGCCCAAGAGTCTGGACCGCAGGTTCATTAATTGACGATCAGGAAGCGGGTGAGACTGACTACTGACCATTGATTAAGAGCTAAGAGAATGAGAACAACGACACGGTTCGGAACCGCACCCTTGCAAATCGTACGACATTATCGAGCTGTGGTTCTGCGGTGTAGCTTCAGCGGCGCGGAGTATAACGGGAGAAATTGGCTTGTGACAAGAGCGCGAATTGACTTGGTTAAGGTTGCGGTAGCAGCGGAGATCAAGAATGAAAAAGAAAAAGCCAAAGGTAGGTAGACCACGATTACCAAAGGGCGAAGCCAAGGGGATCGTATTGCAGTCTCGCGTACAACTTGCCGAAAAGGCGGCCTACCAGAAGGCCGCCAAATCGGAGGGCGTCGATTTATCAACCTGGGTTCGTCAAACCTTGAACAAACATCTTTAAGTGGGGATGCTCCTTCATGAAGACTCGGAGCTTCTCTCGTTTCTTGTCTGAAACTCTCTGAGCGGCACGCTCAATTGCCTCTGTCGTATCGCTTTGGGCATGCCCGGCTCGCTGTGAGAGGTTTTTGCCGACACCTGACGCAAGGAACACCGCTCCCATTAAGTAAGAGTCCTCAAGGGATTCTTCAATCGTCAACCACAGTTCTGTTCGAAACAAACGAATTAGGTGGGCGGCAGCGTTCGCTGCCATGTTTCCAACCCAGTGGTGTCGTTGGGTCGGTGAAAGAAATAGAGTCGTGAGTTTCCCTGTGGGGTCTTTCGTGTTTACCGCGGCAAGGTGTCGTACCAGTGCTCGCACACTCGTATGATCTTCTTCACAGGCTCTAGCAGCGCATACTCAAAAGTAAACTCGCCGAGGCCTTCTGCTTTTGACGTATAGACAATAATCGAATCACCTGAGTCGGTTTTCCGAACCCTGAAAAGGGCGGATTTCCCAGACCGTTTATGTAGGAAACGGATTCGGTAATGATGTCTTTAGCGAGGCGTCAAGCTCTGCATCGGTGAGCATGTCGCTTTCCTGTTAGCCAATCCTGAATGAGTAATCGGCCCCCCGGATGCGTTCAGGAATGCGCGTCCTGTCCTGTATGTCTATCTGGCCGGACAAACTAAGAGTCAAGGCGAGCCGAAATTGATAGATTATTGTAGTGACATATTTTGGAGAGTAAAAAGGCGTCACCGCCTCATGAAACGGTAACGCTCCTTGGGAGGTGAAACTCTACTCTTAGATCGCCTTATCCAATTTCCTCCGCGCCCGTGGATACCCAACCTCGGGCATCGTAATAGACCGGAGTTTCCTTCAGGATCGCCAAGTAGCCTGCAAACTGCTCAAGCGAAGTAACCTCTATCCTAATAGGGGTACGTGTAGCTTGTAGGTACAGTAAAATAACTCCGTTTCCTCTAAGGTGGTTCCATCCTAAACGGTATCTAGTGACTAGCCGGATAGACGAGGAAGATTGGCCACTGACTTCTATCGGCATTGACACAGCAGAGGCCCCTAGCGCGGCAGCCCCAAGGGAGTTAATAACCTCACGTCTTGTGTAGTCTCTTTTCTTTGCCATCGAGGAATTCCTTTCTTTGAGTGAGTTGGAATGGAAGGAGAAAGCTGTTAACAGCGGCGGCTTATATCACCGATCCAGACGTGAGACAATACCGAATGTCGTTACCGAATCGTACAATTACCGTACCACCGAAAGGCCGGCGGCTCGGCAAATGTCGGAGTTTCCTACCCGAAATATTCCTTTACTCTGCCCACACTTCAGTTGACGTCTAAATTTGGAAATGGAATCTCATGTTTTGTGGCGCATGGTTTATCGAGTAGATTCTGAAGCCTCAATATATTCAAGCCAGTTTCGTGTCGCGCGCGCTTTCTCTCTTCGGGCAGCTTGAAAGTATTGAGGGGATTTGTCGGCGGATTGCGCGTTACAAGAGGAAAAGGAATACAACGCGACGAAGTTCACCGTACAAGCGATGCACTTGGCCCAGGGAGATTGGCCCAGGACATCATTGACAGTCCTTTGGAGTTGCTATATAAGTCGCGCTCATAAGAGACCCTCAAGGTTTTTTTCAGAACCTCGCATTTTGCCGACACAACATCGGTTTTGAATTCCAACCGCTTGCCGAAGCATTGTTTGACTTCGACAAGTTTTGCCGACTTCTGCACAAAGGAGAATACAATGAGCGAATCTGAAATCTGGATAAACCAAAAAAAGATTAACGGCCGGCTTTGTCAGGTAGATTGGAGGTTGATATCCGCTCTCAAAGAAGTAGTCGCCGCTCTGAGAGCCGCCGGCCCGAATGAAGTGCATGTTAACAATGCTGAGCTCTTGATCAACCAGGCCAATGTCATTAGCGAGGCTGTTGCCATACCCGATCCGCCTGGTTGCGACCCATTCAACCGCAAGGCTGATCCGCCTATCAGCTAAGACCAATTTTATTATTTCAGTAAAAAATCGAGGGCAGATCGGCGGCAGCTTCCGATGAGGAAACTTATCCGTTCGAGCCGCTCGCGAAGCTTCTGAACTCCTTACTTCTGGTTAACAATAGTTATCACATCATTGACCTCGGCCCCGCGCTCGCAGACCAGTTGCTTGTTGTCGGGGGACCAGGCATAAGCAAAGATCCGGTCATCCTGGAAATTGGTTAGCTGTTGCTTTGATCCGTCATTGAGGTTGTAGCTCCAGATGTTGGAAACACCATCGTCGGCCTGGATGTACGTGAGCGCGTGGCCGTTAGATATCCACTGAACTCGCTGAAAGAGCCTGACTGGGATTGGCAAGAGCTTAACGGGCAGATCACCCTGAACAGGTATGATGGCGATTACTGTCCCGCCATTCTCGACATTGTATCGGCCAGCCATGGATCGATTGTCAGGGGAAACAACTGGCATGCGCGCGTATTTATCAGTCACTTGCACCGGATCGCCGCCCTCGATGGGCACTTTCCACACGGTGAACCTGGAGGTGCTCGAATTGTCGTAATAGACCCAGAGACTATCCGCCGAACATGATGGATAAAAATTAGCGTCACCGAAAGTCAACTGCTTCGGATCGCTGCCGTCCTCGGCATTCATCCGCCAGATATTGAAACTGCCCGTCCGGTTGGATGAAAAAACAATGAAACGACCATCGGGTGAGGTCTCGGGCGAGTAATTATCGCCGGCATTATCGGTTAATTGCTTTTGATTTCTCCCATCGGGATCGACAAGCGAGATGTTCAGATGATCTACGGCCATTGATGAATACATAATCTTTCCGTTGGCGGTCCAACTGAGGCCAAAAGCGAGGCCATTTACAGGGGCTATTGCTTTGGCTCGTTGAGCGTCCCCATTGGGAGCCGTCCATAACTTTGTGATTCGTTGACTCTGTACCGAGACAATCATATTTGTATCACGCGACAGGCTCACACCCCTGTAGTCTGCGGGGTCAGTTGTTATTTGCTCCGCCTGCCCTTGAGGGTAAGCGATCCTCCACAACTGACTAGGGCCCATTGGGTTCTCTCTGGCGCCGATTATCAATCCGCTCCGATCCTCGAGCCATGCCACCTGTGAAACCCCGAACCAGGTTTGGTCACCGATCTTCCTTTCTCGGTTATCATCCAGACTAACTTCGATTAGATTCATGTGATAGCCCTTATCGAACCGGCCGGCGCCGCAAATGATGGTTTTGCCATCAGGGGACCATGCGGGCCCATCAACTGAAAGCCTTTCTCCGTTCCCACGCCTTGCCACCACGCGCTCTGTCGTTCCATCAGTTCCGGCGATGATCAAAGAGTACTCTCCGTTTGCAACGTCGGAACGAACGAATGCAAAACTGTCTCCGCCAGGGGAAAGCGCGATCGGACCGTTTACCCGGTCCTTGATTTTTCTCGGTGAACCCCCGGTCAGGGGCACTTGATAAAGCGTGCCAGAATCACTCTTCTCACGGCGCTTGTTCGTGAAATATACATAATTGCTATCGGGTGAAAACGTGACCCCAAGGTAATCAACATTGTCCGCGTCAACGACAACTGAATCGTTACGGGTGGCCCGGCTGTAAACCAGGAGTTGCTGCCTCCCATCTTTCTCCTCGACATGAGCAACAGATTTGCCGTCCGGAGAAACTGCGGCGCAGACGGAAGTGCCTGAGTTGGTAATCTTGTCCATTGGCGCCATGTTCGGCATTTGCGCCGGCCGGGATTGACGACTATCGCTGGAACGATTAATCCAGCTCGCCAGGCGCGGCAAATTGGGAACTATGAGAAGTAGGGCAAACACTGCCGTGATCCCCGTGAAGGCCGCGGTGGTCTTGTGCTCCTTGATTTCACTTAGGAGAAAATCGGCTGTCGATACCGCCTGTGACCTTAGGCGAAAGAATATTGTTTGCCTTTGTGGGTCAGTCGGGATTAAACGCTGGTCACTATCGGCTGGCTCCAGGTCCAGGGTTTGTTGCGCCCCCAGTTCCGGCGTCCTTTCGATTTCGCTCCGGCGACGAAATTCCCGCCGCACCTTCTTCAAATCAGAAGCTAGTTCCTTAACGGTTTGATATCGTCCAGCGCGATCTTTGTTCAGTGCATTCTGGATGAGTTGTTGAAACTCCAACGGCACTTCGTCACCGAACTTAAACTCGGTTGGCTGCTTTCCCAGGATCAAGGCGATGATATCGCCAGAAGTCGGCCCTTCGAATGGTCTTGTGCCTGTCACCATCTCGTGGAGCACTATTCCTAAACTCCAAATATCAGTTCGCTGATCTACGGGCGCCTCGCGCAATTGTTCGGGCGACATGTATCTCACCGTCCCCATCAACATTCCTGGCTCAGTGCTCATGGCGGCGATCGACGCCACCTGACGGTCTCCACTCCAAGGTAGGCTCTCGGTGAGCTTGGCGATGCCGAAGTCGAGCACTTTTACGTAGCCGTCCGGGCGCAGCATTATGTTTTCGGGTTTGATATCGCGATGCACAATACCCGCGGCGTGCGCGGCAGCCAGAGCGGCCGCAACTTGAATTGCCACATCCAGGGCCGCAGCCGGCCCCAGCCGTCTTCGTTCCATGAGGTCTCGCAGCGTCAGACCGTCAATGTTCTCCATGGCGATGAAGCGACGCCCGTCCCGCGTCGTGCCAATCTCGAGAATCATGCAGACGTTGGGATGATTGAGACGTGAGGCGGCCTGTGCTTCGTGTTCGAACCGCTGCACCCGCCGCTCATCTCTCGCGATTTCCGCGGAAAGCACCTTGAGGGCCACCTTGCGCGGCAGTCTCGAGTCCTGGGCGAGATAGACTTGACCCATCCCGCCGGCGCCGAGCGACGATAGAATCGTGTAGGGACCGACTTCTTGTCCGGTCGCAAACTCCGCTTTTTCATCGGCCAGAACGCCCGCCATAAGCTCGTATGCCGGCGTGCCAAGAAAGTCTTCATTGGTCTCGTCGGCCGCCAACAACGATTCGACTTCCTGCCGCATCGATTCGTCGTCACCGCAGGCACTGTTTAGAAAGCTGGCGCGATCTGCCGGCACACACTCCTGAGCAGAGTGAAAGATTGCTTTGATTTGCTGCCACTGCTTCCAGGTGCTCATGACGATTTGAATGAGTGATTGGCCTGGTCGGGGGTAAAAGGCCCATATGTAACGCGCAGTTTGATGAGAAAGTCCCTCAAGAGTTTTTTTCACTCTTGGTGAGTTCGCGCTTGAGCCAGGCCTTGGCGATTTTCCATTCGCGTTCCACCGTTGAGTGCGAAACCCGCATTACCTCCGCCGCTTCCTCGATCGTCAGTCCGCCGAAGAACCGCAGCTCGACGATCCGGCTCTGATCGGGATCGATCTCAGCCAGTCGATTCAGTACATCATGAAGCGCCAAAACGTCTGTTGTGGGCTGCGTGCCAAAAGCGCCGATGTTTTTCAGTGAGACATTCACTCGATCGCCCCCGCGCTTGTCAGCATAGTTAGCGCGGGCGTGATCGACCAGGATGCGCCGCATCAGTTGGGCCGCCACACCGAAGAACTGGGCACGGTTTTGCCACTGAGTGTTCCGTTGGCGAACCAGCTTCAGGTATGCCTCGTTCACAAGGGCCGTGGGTTGCAGCGTGTGCTCACGACGCTCGCGACGAAGATAGGCCCCCGCCAATCTATGCAGTTCGTCATAGACCAGCGGCATCAACTGATCCAGTGCTTGATCATCACCCTGGCTCCATCTTTCAAGGAGTTGGGTGATCCCTTGCGACGAGCGAGTCGCCATTTGACTATCTCTTTCTTTCCGCCAAGAGTGCGGCAGTCAGCAATTCATGCGAGATGAGCAATCGTTGGATGCTTAGGAGACCCAATTCTACCACCGGAGAATATTTGTGGGAATTCTGGCGGGGATTACGCGTTAGTTGGTGAACAGTAGAACGACCCAAACAAGGAGAAATCAATCATGGCTAGAATCAGAAAGTTTAACCTCGGGTTAGTTCACTCAGGACTATCCTCCACTCTCAACTGCGTCTCTCGCAGTGGTAGATCCCGATCAATGCACCGGAATTGCCAAGGAAATTGAACGTTTGGAAAACTCCTGCAGACAAAAGCAGTTTCGTTAAGGATCTTAGGACTGGAAGCCAAGTCAGCGCGGCTCGGTTGTCCGGGAAACCAGGTGTTGGCGCCTAACAAGCCTCAACCAATTAACCAACTAACCTCAATCAAAGGAGATGAATCATGCCAACGACTAATACGCATAAACTGAGCTTGTTCCGAGTGGGTGACAATGTCGAAATGACCGTTCAATACAACGCGGTGTTTACCGTATTCGAACGCCATTTGGCTGGACTCGGAATGAAGTTCCGAGAAAGAATCGATGTAATCGGTGTGGACGGGCAGCCCGCAACGAGCGAGATTTTGTTCAGCTTTCCAAATAGGATACTACCGGTGACGGACGGTGACGCGGTTCAAACAATCCCGCGCAATGTCTTACTGAATGTGTCCAGAGCGGCGCTGGATGAGGATGGGAGCTTCTTGGGGGACCCTGATCTCCGTAACGATGAGATCGCATGTAGCGTTCGCATTCAGGCCCTTGGTCTTCCGCTTGCAGTTACGCCTACTGCATTTACTAATCAGAAGGTGCTCACCTTCGACGTCAATGCTCCGGCAGCCATCGCCGCTCAAGCCTGATCGTTCGGTTAACTGAAGGACACGTTCGTTGGGACTCGAACGAATGGTTCCAAGCACCTGGAGATGTGATTGCCATGACAAGGCCCGCGTTGCAGCTGACTGCCTACAGCCTACGCTCCCGCGTCGTCCGGCTTTCGGCGCCAACTGAGGGCGGGCGTTGTGGCAACTCGCATCGAATTTTTAGAAACGAGCGCGAGACCTATCGCTCTCACCCAACGCCGCGGCATTCTCCAGGCCACAGTGGAATCGCGACCGTTCACGCCTTGCGCTACGCTCGCAGAGACCAGCGCACTCATTCAAAAGAACTTGCGGCAAGGCTTAACTTCCAATTTGCACTTCCGGCAATGTAAACGTTCCAATCTCGAGAATCGTAGCGAGTCGTAGGTTCAAAACTCTTAGATTTTCTTGGACTCGCGGCAAAGAATTGCGTCGCACCGCGGCAAGGAATCGCTTCAAGTCACATGTCGTCGGCGGTTGACCAAATACCCCTTAAGAACCAGGCCAGGAGCCTGGGACATTCGCCGCACCATAACGCCTAACAGCTACCAGCCCTTATCCGCTTTCGTTAGTCATCTCTTTTACCTGCTGTCAATACTCGGGATTTATGGGTTTAACCCGTAGTTGAGCCTTCATGGCGATCCGGATTTTGAGGTGTCGCGGCACGGTAAGATTCTCCCCCTGAAGCAGGCTTCAGGTTGGCGCGCCGATGAGTTAATCGATACCGGAGCCACGGCCGGCTCACACTAAGCTTTTGTAACGCGAACTGTTAGTTTGCGGATCGTTGGCTCAATGCGCTGGGGGGTGTAAACAACGGTCTGCAAACTAACAGTTTGAGTTACGAGGTCTAGGGCGCGGTCGGGGTCCTGGCAGCGGGCCGCCATAGCGAAGCCAACCTGCCGGCGCCTGTAGATTGCAGGAGGCTCATCACGCCCATGTAGCCAAAGCCAAAAAAGAACAGGGATAGAAAAGGGATCGTGCCCCACATCTGCAGGCGAATGGCGTAGAGAATTGCCAGGAGAAAGTAGATCGAAAAGCCCAGCTCGAACAGGGGTAGTAGTCCACGTTTGCGTTTGTACTTCTTGCGCTTCCATGTGGCGTCGTGAGTTTTCTCAACGCTGTACTTCGGCGTGCGCACAAACTCGCTTTTTATACCCATCACTGCCTCAAGCACGGCGCGCGCATTGGAAATAGCCAGGCCGATGCCCAGCCCCATTACCAGGGGCAGGTGTAACAAGCGAGGCGCTCGCTTGTCGTCAAGATACCAAACCGCCGTACCGTAAAAAAGGAACACGGAGATCGATGAAAAGAAAAGCAGCGGCAGGTCAAGAACCATCAGGTGATAGAAAGGCTGGTTGTAACGAACCAGCAGCAGCGGAAACTGTAGAAAACTCGCGACGATCATGAGCGGATAACTAACGTTGCCAGTTAACCGAAAGAACATCTCCAACCTGACGCGCATCGGTAAACGCGAACGCCAAATGCGCGGATAAAGCTTGATCCCTACCTGCATTACGCCCTTGGCCCAACGCCTTTGCTGTGCCTTGAAGGCATTGATCTCAACCGGAATCTCCGCCGGTGCGTCTTCGTCGAGCAGATAAACGAATTTCCATCCCATCAGTTGTGCGCGGAAACTCAGGTCGGTGTCTTCTGTGAGAGTGTCGTGTTGCCATCCGCCGCTCATGGCGATCGCGCTGCGACGCCAGATGCCGGCGGTGCCGTTGAAATTGAAAAACCCGCCGGTGCGATTGCGTGTAGTCTGTTCGACGACGAAGTGGCCATCGAGCATGATCGTCTGCAGACGAGTCAACAAGTTGTATTTGGCGTTGATGTGCGACCAGCGCATTTGTGCACAGCCGACGAGCGGGTCGGTGAAGAAGTCGACCAGCTTACGCAGGCAATCTGGCTTGGGAACAAAATCCGCGTCGAAGATCGCCAGCAGCTCGCCCTTGGCTTGCTTCAGACCGTGTTCGAGCGCGCCGGCCTTGAAGCCTGTGCGGTCGGAACGATGGATATACTGAATATCAAAACCTTGCGCTGCGTATTTTGCGACGGTTGCTTCGGCTATCTTCACCGTCTCGTCGGTCGAGTCGTCCAGA
>DASQKG010000368.1:0-9963 GCA_035630655.1 Pyrinomonadaceae bacterium | reverse complement strand
ATGTTTTCGACGTCAACGAACACGTCCGAGTGTTCGCCAAATCGCATTCCGCCACGCACGCCAAGCAGTCCATAGCCTGGAACCGCAGTGAACAGCGGCACGGCAGTGTCGTTATTCACGACGGTCACGCCATTGATCGTTGCGCCTATGGGCAGGATGCGGTTTTGCACCTGGGCCAGAGTCTCTCCGGTCGGGATCAATATGCCGCCAGCGGAACCGCAGCCGGTAGTTCCCGGTGTAGTAACACCGCGAACGCAAGCACCTCGGCGGAAGAAGTTTTGAATATTAGTGCGCGAGCGTGCGGCGCCTGTGCGGCGGTCAGCAACGTCCAGCGATGAGAGTCGATTTTGCCTTGCGGCGAGCGTCGAATAGGCTTCAACGAAGAAACGTCGTGAGCCGCCTGGTTGATATCGCAGGCTGACGAAACCCGTGGCGGGTGGGACGCCGCCTTCAACATTTGGCGGCGATCCGTTAAGGAGACTGTGCGCGCGGATGTATGTGAAGTTTACGTTGGCGCTGAATTCTTTATTCAACAGCGCCTGAGAGTGAAATTCCACTCCATTGAATCGTGCGTCGTCAAAGTTTACGCGAACCAGGACGGGATTTGTTGGTGCAGCGTCAACAAACACCAGGCCATTTGCGTTTTGAGAAACGATTCGCTCACTTCCGAGGAATTGGCCCACGGCGCCGGGAGGCAATACCAGCGCCTGATCGAAGTAGACGTCCTTAAGTTTATTTGTGAATCCGGTCAGCTCGGCGGCAAACCGCTTGCTGGAAAAGCGAAGACTGAGGTCAAAACTGTCTGTTGTCTCCGGACCCAAACGAATGACAGGGATGCCCGTGGAAACAGCATCCGGGCCTGCGGTGGTGCCAATTAATCCACCCAAAGCTATCGCCGTTCCCGCATCCACTTCAAAGCCGTTACCGACCAATCCGAGCAGCGAAAGATCCGTGGTGTTGGGCGCGCGAAAACCGCGCGTGTATTTTCCCGCGATATCAAAACCGCCACCCACATTTAAGACTGCGCCCACCCGTCCCGAGAAAGCGCCGAAGCGGGCACTATCGTCCGGAAACAACGGCTGGCCGTTGACGACAGGCGCATTTGCCGATCGCGATTGGTAGGAGGCTACGCTGTAGCGCAAAGCCCCGCTCAGGCGCAGTCGATCCGGCACAACTGTGAACACGTCCTGCACAAAGACGCCATAGGAAAGATATCGCACGCCGTTTGGCACACGTGGACGAGAAAGAGTCACGCGGCGCGTTACCGGATCCGTTGTGAACGCCGGCGCTTTAATCTTGTCGCGGTAGATATCGCCACCAAACAGTAGCGTGTTGCGATCACCCAGTTGCTTGTCGAGATGGAAGTTGAAGCCGAGGACGTTAGTCCGTTCCCGCTGGTTGGTTATAGCTGCGAGCGGTTTCCCTTGCCCGCCCTGGTTGATACGCTCTTCGCGTTGTCCATTGTAAGAAAGCGTAAACGAAGCATTATCCAGGAACCCCAGATTCTGTTTTGAGAGACGGGCATAAAACAAATCGTTTCTCAGGTTGCGCAAGTCGGCGATGAGATTTCCATCGCCCCCAAGTAGTTGATCGTAACGCCGGCCGCCGTCCTGCTGGTTGCGTGTGTAGCTCAAAAGAAACTGGGTGGCGTCGTTGAAATTGAAATTGGCACGCACGATTCCGCCGTACTGTGTGAAGGTCGTGTCGGGCAGACGATCTCCGAAAAAATCGGAGGGGATGCCAAGATATCGAGTCAGTGCTGAGTGAAAATCGAGCCCTTGCGCTGGCCGAAGGCGGTTGATTCGCCGGGCGTTGGTATTGAACAAGAAGCCATAGCGACGCGTGCCGTAGGTTACCAGAGCGTTTCCGCCAAAGCCGTTGGTCACTGACGAGTAAAAAACGTTTGTGTTGCCATGCCACTCGCCATCGTTACCACCGTAAACCGGCGCGCGCGAAATGAAATTAACTACGCCGCCAAGCACGTCGGATCCGTATTGTGAACTGTTTGGACCACGCAGGACTTCAACTGTCTCCAGACTCGACGGTTCGATGAGACTAAAGAACGTGCCGACGCCGCCGCGTTGCGCGCTGGTCGTGTAGCGAACACCGTCAACGTAGACGGCAACGTTACGGCCCGTCATCCCGCGAACGAAAACGGCACTGAGCGAAGGGCTGGTCCGCTGTAGACTCACGCCCGGCTCTTCGTCTACTACCTGCGCCACAACTTCAGGCGCTCGCTCAAGAATCTCCCTTTCATTGACGACGTTGACTGGCTGTGAAACATTGTGTGCATCCGCGACCAGTCCGGCTTCCGACGTTACGGTAACGCTTTCCTCGAGTTGATTGATTTGTAACTCAACGTTCAGCTCGGTGTTGGTACCTGCCGTCACCTGGACCACCTGTCGCTGCACACTGAAATCAGGAGTCGATACTGAAACTAAATAAGAGCCCGGAGAAATCTCGTTAAACTGAAAGCGTCCCTGAGCATCGGTCTTGCTGCGGGCTATTACGACCTGCTGTGAGCTGGCGAGTGAAACTTCGGCGTTACTGACCACAGCTCCCGAGGAATCTCTAACCACGCCGGACACGCTGCCTCGCGTCATCTCCATAGCGTGGGACGCGATCGGAAATGTAAAGAGGCCCATGAGAAGCAGCGCGATCGCTGCGAGCCGGGAATACCTCATCGCGTTTAGGTTGAATCGCTGCATCTCACTCAGTGTCGCTTCACTCATTGGGCACGATTTTTACGCCTTATGGTTGAGAAATACTTGAGCTTGAGCAACTCAAGCCAAGCCAACAACATAGACTATTGCTGTGTCGTGAAGCCTACGCTGGGCGCTGAAATACTACTAGGGTTCGTAGTGGATAAATGAAGCCGCCTTTTTGAGGCGTAGCGAAGAGCGGGGTGCACAAGTGCACCATCTAAACGAATCTTGACGATTATTGATGGCGGAAATACTTGCAACAGCCAGCGCCAAAGTCTTATGTCAAAAGGTAAACAACATCCTCGATCAACGCATGGACCAAGGCCAGGACGTGAGGTTGGGTAGACAAGGCCGCGACGATGATGATCATAAGAACAATCGGAACTGAGGTGGGTATCTGAAATCCGAAAGGTGCGCGTTTTTGTTCACCGCTCTCATTGGCGAGTTGCATCAAACGCCGAACGCGAGTTCTGACTCCCGGCATCTCATCCTTGCCAACTATGAAGGCGCCGGCGGGCATTGCGGGATGCGCACCAACCGGAATCATTCGCGCAATTTTTACTAACGACGAAGCCAGGTCGAGAGCGACGGCGGCGCCACCGCGTGCTGCATGTTCATCTGCGGCCTCTTCTGAAGCTTCCTTCCATGCACGGTCTAAAAGCCGGCCGCAGGGAATGATCAAAAGTGAGTCGCGGCATGCGCGCATAAATCCCCGTTTCAAATTGTCGCGATAAAGTACATGGCCCGCTTCATGATTAATGGCCGCCTCGAGCTCCTCGATGCTGAGGGCTTGCAGAACTCGATTAGCAATAAAGAGACGCGGCCGAAGGCTACCAACAATGGCTATCACTGGAAACTGATGTTCAATCCGGTAGGTAGGAATATGAATTCCGGCGAGATTAATCGGCTGAGCATTTCGTAACCAGTCGTTTCGGAGACGTGTGGTAACCCGCCAGGTCACGATCCCGCGAACAACGGCCAACCCGATCCCGATAACCGAAAACAGCGCCAGTATGGCCAGCTTTGCACTCACATCCTCGTGATCTGTTCGGGGTTCATGTGTCAGATACGCCGGTCCAAAAAGCAGTCCAACGGTTGTGAGACCTGCAGTCACCGGAAGAATTCGAAGCGTTGTAAGTAAACTCGCTCTCGACGCAGCTGACCAGCTTCGAGAATGTTTCTCCAGAACACGCCACAGCAACGTCGCGCCGAGCGATGCGATGCTGTTAACTATGAGCATCGCCGCCAGCACTATTGAGAGTCCGAGGAGGAAGTACATTCGTTTAGTCCTTCTCCAACTGCGCGCGCTTCTCTTTGATCAGGCGATCAAGCTCGTCAAGCAACTCGCTGTCGCGTTCGCTTACTGCGTCAACTATGCAAGCAAGCACCGGCTCAACGCCGTGAGTGCCACCCAAAAGACCCTCGATCAGGTCTTCCCTGATCCCCATCTCCAGTTCTTCCGGCGAGACCGTGGCCGTGTAAAGAAAGGCGCGCCCTTCTTTCCGACGACCAAGCAAACGCTTCTTGTAGAGCCGGTCAAGGGTCGTCATAAGCGTTGTGTAAGCAACCCTCCTTTCAAAGGAAACAAAAATATCCCGTACGCTCACTTCACCCCGGCCCCAGGCTTCTTCCAGGACCTGCCGTTCAAGCGGGCCGAGCGCGTGGGATGCAACCTCCCGAGGCGGCTTGAATCCGCGCAATAAGAATCTCGCTGTCTTCATTTGTGCGCATTGTCCCGCCGCTGCGGCGCAACTGTCAATAACCGCTTCGCGACCAAATCGCCGGCGGCAACAATTCCCTGGATTAGCTCTCAGGTCGGGAAGGAGGGCATGCCCCCGCTCTTCGTCGGGCCATTCCAGTCATAAAAAAGATGAGCGCCTTTTAGTTTTAATGAACCGGGTAGTGCAACGAAGAGCGGAGGCATGCCCTCCTTCCCGACCTGAGAGGTGGCTAAGGCTCCCTCGTCCTTACGCGCATTTCGTCTCTCACAAACATTCGGGTATCATTTGAGGTTTCGGAGGGTGCCGCTATCTCAAACTATGGCGGTGCGGAACGGTTTCGCTTATGTCGGAAGAAGTTATTTCAGTTCGCGGCGCCCGCGTTAATAATCTCAAGAACATCTCTTTCTCTATTCCGATTAACCAGCTGACGGTGGTTACCGGAGTCAGCGGGTCTGGGAAGTCTTCGCTTGCCTTCGATACGGTTTACGCCGAAGGGCAACGCAGGTATGTGGAATCGTTGTCGGCTTATGCGCGCCAGTTTTTGGAGCGAATGGATAAGCCTGACGTCGACGAAGTGAGAGGAATCGCGCCCGCAATTGCCATTCGGCAAAAGAATTCGACTCGTAATCCTCGTTCCACCGTCGGCACGCAAACCGAAGTCTTTGACTACCTGCGCCTGCTCTACGCCCGGGTTGGAATCACCTACTGCCGCGTTTGTGGTCGTGAAGTTTTCAAGGATTCGCCTGAATCAGTTGCCGACGACGTGTTAGCGCAACTCCCCGAGGGCACGCGATTCTACGTTTTATTTCCAGCACAAGCGGGACTGGCGGAAACCCGACAGAATGGAGACGCTGAGAAACAGAGACGCGGAGACACGCAGAAGCGCAACAAGTCGCCCCGTTCCCGCGTCTCGGCATCTCTGCGTCACGCACCTACTGGGCGTCAAACAATCACGGCTCACATCATGAGCCTCATGCAGCGTGGATTCACACGTCTCTTCTACCGAGGCCGGATCGTTGAACTCACTTCGCCTGATGATTTTCAACTCGACAGTTTTGATGATGTCTTCGTGATGGTCGACAGGCTCGTGGCCCGCCCTGACATCCGGCAACGATTGGTTGATTCGTTGGAAATCTGCTTTCAGGAAGGGCATGGAACGGCAAACATCGAAACCGGCGACGCGGAACCAACGCGGCTGAAGTATTCCGATAGATTTGAGTGTAAGTATGACGGGACGGTTTACGCCGAACCTGAACCTCGTCTCTTCAGTTTCAATAATCCTTACGGCGCCTGCCCGACCTGTCAGGGGTTTGGCAATACGATTGGACTCGATCTCGATCTGGTGATTCCCAATCCAGGCTTGAGCTTAAAAGAAGGAGCCGTCGAGCCGTGGACCAAGCCGCAGCACGAATGGGCCATGGATGAGTTGAGGCAGTTTTGCAAGTCGGAAAAGATTTCAATGACTGTTCCGTTTGCACAGCTCTCGCGCGCAGAGCAACGCTCGATTATCGAGGGCAAGAAGGATTGGAGCGGCGTACGTGGTTTTTTTGATTGGCTGGAGACGAAGAAATACAAACTCCACGTGCGTGTGTTTCTTTCCAAGTATCGGGGCTACACGCTCTGTCCCGACTGCGGCGGCGGCCGGCTCAGACAGGAAGCGCGCGACGTGAAAGTTGGCGAACGCACGCTTCCCGAAGTTTGTTCCCTCGCAATCAAGGATGCGGCGGCATTCTTCGACGCACTCGAACTCTCAACCGAACAGGGCGCGATTGCTGAACGAATCCTGTTCGAGATCCGGCGCCGTTTGCGGTTCCTGGTTGAAGTAGGCCTCGACTACCTGACGCTCGACCGTCTGGCTTCGACGCTCTCCGGCGGCGAGGCGCAACGCATACAACTCGCGACCAACCTGGGTTCTTCGTTAGTCGGCGCGCTTTATGTTCTCGACGAGCCGTCGATCGGTTTGCACCCGCGCGACAACGATCGGCTCATTCGATTGCTCGAAAACCTTCGTGACATCGGAAATACCGTCCTCGTCGTGGAACATGATGAAGACATGATGCGCGCTGCAGATCATATTCTTGATATTGGGCCATCGGCGGGCGAGTTGGGCGGGCGCGTAATCTACGAAGGCGACTTCGCAGGGCTAATGACGGACGAGGCGTCGCTAACTGCACGCTACCTGCGCGGCGAGGCGGAAATCAAAGAGCCGAAGCAGCGCCGTTTACAACAGCAACGTCGTCTGACATTGCGGGGTGCTTCGGAACACAATCTCAAGTCAATCGACGTGGACGTGCCCCTCGATATGCTCGTTTGCGTCACAGGGGTCAGCGGTTCGGGTAAGTCAACGCTGATTCACGATTGCATTTACGCAGGCTTGAAGAAGCAAAGAGGCGATTGGCAGGGACACGTCGGCGCGTTTTCCAAGCTTGAGGGTGGCCAGTTGATCGATGACGTGATTCTGGTCGATCAGTCGCCGATTGGGCGAACGCCGCGATCGAATCCAGTGACTTACATCAAGGTCTATGACGCCATCCGTGAAGTTTTTTCGTCCACACGCGAAGCGCAGGCGCGCGGTCTCGATCCTTCACACTTCTCTTTCAACCTGCCCGGCGGCCGTTGTGACGTTTGCCAGGGCGACGGCACCGTCACCGTAGAGATGCAGTTTCTCGCCGACGTTGAGCTGGTTTGCGAAGAGTGCAAAGGCACGCGTTTCAAGCAACAGATTCTTGACGTGCGTTATCGCGGCAAGAATGTACATGAAGTTTTGAACATGACGGTGCGTGAAGCGATCGGGTTCTTTCGCGAAGTGCCAAAGATAACGAACCGTTTGCGTGTGCTCGATGAGGTTGGGCTCGGATACCTAAAGTTGGGCCAATCAGCGACGACGCTTTCCGGCGGCGAAGCCCAGAGGATCAAGCTTGCGGCGCAACTGTCCAAGCGAACGGGTGCTAAGACGCTCTACATCTTCGACGAACCTACTACAGGTCTTCACTTCGACGATATCAATAAACTTCTGGCCGCCTTTCGCGCCTTGATAGTCGCCGGGGGATCACTGCTTGTGATTGAGCACAACCTCGACGTAATCAAGACCGCGGATTACATTATCGACCTGGGACCCGAAGGCGGCGATGCCGGCGGACACGTGGTTGTTACCGGAACACCGGAAGAGATTATGCGAGCGAAGGCGTCCCATACCGGAAGGTATTTGAAACAGCATCTGGCAAAATCAAACGGACATTAGAGTTATGCCCCAACGGGGCTAAGGCAGTAAAGTCCACGGTTGCGCCCTTAGGCGCTACCCTGGGGTCGGTTGAACACGTATGAATCAACCCGGAACGGGTTGCGTCCGCGTTAGAATGCGCGGGGGTCGGACGCAACCCCGGTTGGGGTTGATCGAACAACTGGCGTTTTCCCAGGGTAGCCGCCGGAGCGCGGCAGCCCTGGGCTTACTTACGTAACCGCGTTGCGGTATTCGGAAAGTCGGGTCGCCCAGGTTTCTTTTAAAGGTAGCTTCACCTGGATTTCATGGATCAGTCAGTTTCAATTGAGCGGCATCGGCGCAAGCTGCCACTGAAACGCCGGCTGCTGTACATCGGCATTATCTACGCGGTCTTTCTGCTGGTGCTTTTTTTCATTGAAATCGGAACGCGGCTCACGATGGATCATGTGTACAGCCTTGATCTCTTCGTCGTTACACCTCAACAAAAAGCGCAGGTAGCCGAAGGAAAACAATCAGCCATCTTCGAAGGCGATCCGCTGTTGATGTGGCGACTAAAGTCCAATCTGGACCAGGCTTACTGGGACTTCACAACGGTTTCAACCAACGCTCAACACCTGCGACACGATCGACCGCTGCAAGCCAAAGAGCCGGGTACATTTCGCATCGTCAGTCTTGGTGATTCGGTAACGTTTGGTTACCGCGTTCCTCCTGTCTGGCCTGATAAACCGAAGGACTTCAATCCTGACTGGGTGCCTTATCCGACACTGCTGGAAAGAACACTGCGTCAGGCAAATCCCGCTCGAAAGATTGAAGTAATTACGATGGCGGTGCCGGGTTACACCAGTCACCAGGGACTTGCCTGGCTTCGGCGTGACATCGATAAGTTGCAACCGGATCTGGTTACGATCAGTTTTGGTTGGAACGATGCAAGCTTCAGCGACGTGCCGGATCGCGAAGCCATTCGAACGGATTGGTACGTGGTTGCCACTCGCTGGATGATCGTTCACAGTCAGGCGTTCGCACATGTGACCAAATGGCTTAGAGCGAAGCAGTCACCCGGGACGGCAATCAAAAGACCTGTCCCAAGAGTTTCGCAGCAGGAATATGTAAACAACTTTCGACGAATGATCGGGATCGCGCGCGCGCGCGGAGCAGGCGTGGTCGTCATTGGTGCACCTTACCGGGACCGCACGACCAACCCACCCGAAGCTGAATTGATGGGCGCGTACCGCGCTTCGCTTCGCTCCTTTGCACAGGATTATGGCATTTCTTATCTGGAAGTTCTGGAGCTGACTGAGGCGGCAAACGAGAGCAATCAAGGATGGTTTGGAGAGTTGATTCATCCGAATCATATGGGCCATCGCCTGATGGCGTCAGAGTTGTTGAAGTTTATAAGGGCCCATCGAATGCTGGGTGACACGACGGTGCCGGATTTGGTGCCGTAGGAGCTTACGGTTTTTCCTAAGAGCCGTGTTGAAAGGATGGCGTGTAGGCGATTCCGAACTTTTGGTTTTTATTTACAAAATCGGAATCGCAGGTTGCGTCTTGCGCAACGCGGAGCGATTTCATTAGCATCGCGGCTTTAGCCCCGGTGGGGAGGATCGCGAGAAATGATCCCTCAACCGTTTCCAACGGTTTCTTCCGCCAGCCGTCGAAAAAACCGTTCAAACGGTTTCTATTGTTCATCCCGATATCTTGATCACCGGGCTGAAGCCACGGTGCTAATGAGATCGCTCCGCCTAATGTCGTCTCTATTAACATTTGCTGCCACCAGCCTCGCAAGAAACCTGGAACCGGCCCCTGATCTTCTCGTATACGACATCAAGTCTGGTTCCCAAATCCACATTTTGAGAGGTTCTACAATGAAATCCAATTTGAGATTTGTCGTTGCCGCATTGTTGATTCTATGTAGCTCGAGTGTTTACGTTTCAGCGCAACGAAGAGGGGCCGGCGCGGCCGGCTCAGCAGCGTCTCACGCGCGGGCCCGGAAAACACTGGAGGCCGGCATCGCCGCACTGGGAGGTTTGGAAGCGATCCGCGAGGCGCAGGACGTCAGCGCTAAAATCAGCGGTTTCTCGTATGCGCGCAATCAGAGCCTGGGCGTAAACCCGCCGTACGACAAAATGACGCGGGATGAAAACCTCTATATCGACGTACGCAACCGCCGTTACATCATCGAAACCCGCGATCCGTTACCCGGCGGCTTTGTCTTTGGCGGCAAGCAGGTCATCACAGGCAACCAGGGTTTTTTCACTAACCCGCGCGACAAAACTGTCGGGCCGCTCAACCTGACAAACTTCAATAACATCGGTATTGT
>DASQKG010000367.1:0-5545 GCA_035630655.1 Pyrinomonadaceae bacterium | reverse complement strand
GAAAACACGCTTGAGGACAGGCTCGGCCGCCGTATCGACCGCAAACTTGCCGATCTCGGACGCCTATTATGGTTCGATACCATAACCGGCCTGAATAACGATAACACTTGCGCCGGATGTCATTCTCCCACCAATGGTTTTGGCGACACACAATCGATCGCCATTGGAATCAAGAACAACAGGATTGTCGGCCCGCACCGGACCGGCCCACGAAATCAGCGCCGTACTCCGTTGATAATCAACACTGCATTCTACCCGACCTTGATGTGGAACTCGCGTTTTGCGTCACTCTCAAATGATCCGTTTGACAATAGCGCAGGATTTATCTTCCCCCAACCGGAAGGCCTCACCCTTTCTTACCTGCCACACCTGCTAGTGGCTCAGGCGTTTATTCCGCCGACGGAACGCGTCGAGGTGGCCGGATTTGACTTTCCCGGAAACAACTTCACCATTCGCGCCGAGGTGTTGCGGCGGCTCAATGAGATTAATGAGTATCGAGAGCTTTTTGGTAAATCTTTCCCTGAAGTAAAAAACGGGAATCCGATTAACTTTGACATGTTTGGGAAAGCGATTGCGGAGTTTGAGTTCACCCTGACCTTTGCGAATGCGCCGATTGACAGGTTTGCCCGTGGCCACAAGAATGCCTTGACCGACAACCAGAAAAAAGGCGCCTTACTTTTCTTCGGTAAGGCCGGTTGCGTGGTTTGTCATGCCGTCTCGGGGCAATCTAACGAAATGTTTAGTGACTTCAAGCAGCATGTTCTTGGGGTCCCGCAGATCGTCCCGTCAGTCGGCAATGTGATTTTTAGCGGCCCCGGAGCCAACGAAGACTTCGGACTCGAAGAGGTCACCGGCGATCCTTCCGATCGTTATAAGTTTCGCACGTCGCCGATACGCAACGTCGCGCTTCAGCCCGCGTTCATGCATAACGGCGCTTTTACCAGGCTTGAAGACGCCATACGCCACCATTTAGACGTTTTTACGTCGGCGAGGAATTATAACCCTGCCGCCGCAGGAGTCGCCAGAGACTTAAGAGGCCCACTGGGGCCAATTAAGCCGGTCTTGGCCCGCATTGACCCGCTCGTGGCGCGTCCGACGCATCTCACGAGTGATGAGTTTAACTGGCTCGTCGATTTCGTTCGTAACGGGCTCCTTGATGGTCGCGCGGACGCTCGACATTTGCGGAGACTGGTCCCGAAAAGGGTACCGAGCGGTCGCCCGGTATTGACGTTTGAATTTCCGGATGAATAGTTGCGCCTGTAACCTTGAAGTTAATCACAACCGTCGTCGGTGCGACTCCGGTGGAATGTGTCCTTTCTGGAATCAGGCTTGACTGTTGAAACGAAGGTCAAGCCTGATTCCAGAAAGGACACGGTTGCGATTGGCGCGGAGATGGTGAGATTGCGGGTCGTTGCACACGCGGACGATAGAGCCGGGTGCGCTGGATTCCATGGCTCTGATTCTATCTGACTTTTGATGGTGTCAAGCCTATTTATTATCTCTTCCGGCGTCTTTGAATTTGAGTTTTTCCGGAAGCGCTTGGCACATAAAAGACTTAGTATAGCCCCAAGAAACATAAATTGTCGCGCCTTCACGCAATACTGAGGGGTCAAAAACAATCGCGGTTAGAGACCGCACGTCGGTGCTTTCAGATCCCCATCCTATTACCGTATCGTCAATCCATATATAGTGTGATTCATTACCTATACGAAAAGGGCCGCCGGTGACGATTATTCGGTGGTATTTATCCGCTTTTAACTTTCGTCTTTGATAATTTTCAAATTCCATCACCTTTGGTAGCGTAACCTCTTCAATGCGATAAGAAATCAACTTGAAACCGCCGACCGGTTCGGTGTTAGTTCCTTCAGCCACAATCTTTCCCGGCAGGTGTAACATATCAGCCAGGGTTAGCTCCTGTTTTTTTGCTGTATTAGCAGGAGAAGGGTTTTGCGATTGCGCTAAAGATATGCTTACAAACAGAAACGCGATTGTCGGAAGATAGAATAAGATCAACGAAAGTGGCTTTTTACTTCGCATACAATTCGACCTCCAGATTAAATTTGCTAATAGTTTCCTGCGGCTCGCCAGTGGCGCGAACAGACAGTCTGAAGTCGAACCGCCAGTTTCGTTCATCTTCTCGCCGGTGCGCGTGGTTGCGATTGGCGCGGAGTTGGAGACGAAGCAGGTCATTGCACTTATACCTGACCTCTATGGACTTCTAAAACACGCTCTTAAGCATCTGTTGGAAGCCGGTACCGCGTCTCCAGATCACCTGATTGGTGAGCTCAGTAATTCGCCAACCGTTCGCACCCGAGATCAGGTATCCAGTTATCACCCCACCTGCTAGAAAATAGTTATCGTTTGGATCGGCGCTTGGATCACCGTGGCCCTCAGCCCAAAGGTGCATAGCAACCAAGTTCGCCCGGAATTCGGCGGAAGTTTCGTCTTTCAGCGTAATGATAAAGCCGCTGGTTAGGTGCTGTGTGGCTCGGAAACGGCTTAAGCTATGGCTATGGCTATGGCCAATTTCTTTTGGCCCTGTCGTGACTGCTCCATTGGGCCGCACTATTTTTGCATTATCTGCAAAAATCTGACTCATGTTTGTTACATCAAACTGTTTCTGATCTAGAGCAGCGAAGTAGCGGTTGATAACTTCAGTTATCGCGACGCTATACATGAGTTTATCTTGGTCATTCATATGCTTGTCCTTTCTTTCCCCCCCTTGTTCGAAGGTGAGCCTTCGGTGGGCCGGTTTGGCGAATTACAAAATGTCAAACTTGATCACCAAAGGCTCACGTTTGAATAGAGCTTTTTGTGTCCTTGCGGTACCGCGGCGGCGCAACTGATTTCTTACCTATACTGCGGCGCCGCAAGGACACGAAAAGCATACTCCCAAATAAACATCGAACCTATGCTTTTTTCCGAAAGCTCACGGACCAGTTGAACGACACTTACGAAATATTGGACGGATTCTCTGAATGACGTGAAGATGCGCGGTCGACAGGGGCGTCCGCCATCCCATCCCGCCCGTCTCTGACTTTCAGCACCACGAACGTGACATCATCATCCTGGGGGCGGCCGTTTGACCACTCGTCACCGACACGGACGAAATGCTCGATAATCTCTCGCGGCGCCCCGCGCGCCGTCACGGCTAAAGCGTCCTTCGCCGCTGCGTAATCTAACATTTCATTCTCGGCGTTGAAGCGTTCGGGGAGGCCATCGCTCATTAGCACGATGACATCGCCGGGCGCAATCGTCAGTTCCTGCTGTTTGTACTGATAGCTCGCCATGCCGCCGAGTGGGATCGCTCGAAGCGCAATCTCTTCCACGTCCCCACTCGCCGCGCGATAAATCCACACGGGCGGCATCCCGGCCATACTGATTGTCAACTGGTTCCGCCTTACCTTTGCGATCGTCATCGCCATAAACAGCCCGCGCAGGTTCATCTGCTTGAGCGTCTGACTCAAGCGCGTGAAGATATGCGGAATGTCGGGGTGAAAGGCGAGCGACAAAAACAACCCCTTCACCGCCGCCACCATCGTACCGGCCTTCAAACCGTGTCCCGTCGCATCGCCGATGGCAACCGTGAGCGTGCCGTCTTCGCCGAGATGGAAGTCATAGTAATCGCCGCCGACTTCCGTCGCCGGTTTCATATAGGCGGCGATGTCGAGATGCGGCAATTGTGGAACTTTCTTGGGCAACATGGAAAGCTGCAACTGGCTCGCTTCTTCCAATTCGCGGGCGCGGCGTTCGTTTTCAGCTTTGACTTTCTCGTGCTCCAGCGCGGCGGCGGAGAGTTGTTTGACTTGGACAAGTTGGTCTTCCAGTTCAAGACTGGTGCGTGCGAACTGGCGCGCGAGGAAGATCGAAATGGTTCCGGTCAAAAAGAGGATGACCACACTCCTAATCGTTATTGAAAAGTTCGCCCCTGACAATCCCCTCACCAGAATCAGCAGGATAATCGCTATATACAAGGTGTAAACGAGCATTCCGACGCCGACGATCCAGGCGCCCGAAACCTTGTTCTTAATTGGCTTGCTCATTCCTCGCACTACCTCGATGACTGGGAACCAGGTCAGCGCCTGGAGGTACAGGTACCAATGACGTGTCTCGGCCAGTCCCACAAAAAGCGAATTCATAGGAATATAGAGCGCAGCCGCCATGACCCAGAACCAGAACCATTTCGGAATATGCTCCGCAAACGCCGTGTACATAAATGCCAGCAGCGTTCCCAACGCCAGTAACGACAACGTATTGTTCGCCCCATTTTGCAACAGAATTCCTGTCGCGCTTTGATGGCTCAGGCTCCAACGGTAGTAGATGATGTTACTGGCGGCGGAAGCGCAGGCAAACAAGCCAAAGAAAAGATTGGCGCGCTGACGCGGGTAAAACCAGAACAGCAGCAGATGTAATAAGCCGATGGCCAGCAGCAGTCCGAAATTCAGAAGGTATAATCCACCGCCTGCCCTTTTATTGACCTGATCGTCGCGGGCCTGCCCGGCCTCTACCACCCAGACGCCGAACCCTGCGCCATAGTTGTTGGTGCGATTGGCATAGGCGCTTACTACTGGTCTAGTACTCTGTCGGGCGATCCATTTGCCCCGGCCGCCGGACAGATCCTGCATTTCCATACACGAATGCCGCACGGCCAGCACATGCTCGCCGCGCGTGTCCAGCACAATGTTGATGGGCAGCGTGTTGGGGTTGTAAGCAACTTCCGTATCGGGCGTCGTCCCGACCGCGCCGAAGCGTTGCACGATCTTGCCATCCAGATAAACCTCCGACGCGCCGTAATGCACCATCACCAATGCCAGTGGCTGAGTGGCCAGCGTCTGATCAACTTGCAACCGTAGCCGAAACCAACCAATGCCGCGCCAGCCGCTCTGTGGAATGTGGGCGAGCGTGATGGCCGTGCCTTTCAAAGTCTCCCACGAATGATCATCGAATTGCGGATCGGCAAACCGGGGATCATCGCCGGGCTGATATTTCCAGTTGATTTTGCTCAGTTCGACAGACTTTCCGTTTTGTAAGCTGTCAGCCGTCAGCGTGGATGGTACATCACTCTGCGCTGAAAGAGGTGTGGTCAACAGCAGTAAACATAGGGTAAGCATCGGCGACACGCGGAACAACTGTGGAAAAGTTTGCATAGGGATCTTTCCCGCCGGAGGGCATGGACAGTAAGAAATGCGACCTCAGAGTTAATCATACAACGATCTGCCTCGGGGTTCATCGATATGCACTGAAACCAGAGAATGGAGGGCGAGATTAGGAAAATGACTCTCATTTGAGCGCGATTTGGCTGGGGATGTGTTTTGCCGCAAAATAGGCGTCGAAGGTGAAAGCAAAACGATCATCAGCAAATGGGAATTGAGAGGAGCATTGTGAGGCTTCGATGAGCCGGCTTGATACTGTTGGCGAATTCCATGATCAACGCCGTCAACGATTAGGCGGTTAAGGGGCGCATCACGCGAGCAAACGCCGAGCGCCTCGTTTGTTCACGACTTATCCCGGCAAGCCAATCTGAGACTCGTTCGAGATTGATCGC
>DASQKG010000366.1:0-8167 GCA_035630655.1 Pyrinomonadaceae bacterium | reverse complement strand
ATGGTCCAAACCTTGTATTCCTCAGCCTTATCTTCATCGCCACTGAGTTCAGCCTGTTCTGAGAAAATCACAATCTCGCGGATGTTGGTCGTGCCAGCTTCCAACTCCTCCCCAATTCTCAAAACTTCCCTGACCGCAATCGGCGAACGGGCTATTGCTTTTTGGGTCTTCAGCTGACCACGCTCGATCCTTTTTGCAATCGCGACTTCACCTTCGCGCGTGAGCAAGGGAACGACACCCATCTCGCGCAAGTAGAGGCGAACTGGATCGTTTGTTTTTTCCAGGGCCCCCGCCGAAAGGTCCAGCTCGACATCCTCGTCAACGCTCTCATCATCGTCCGTCGCTATCGCCGCCACCTGCTCCAACAAACGTTCATCGGAATCCGCTACTGGAATATTCGAGCCTTCAAGTTTTTGCAGAACGTCTTCAATATCTTCCGGAGAGACGACGTTGTCAGGTAACTCGCGGTTCAGGTCGTCAAAGGTGAGGTACTTCTTATCGCCTCCCAATTCGAGCAGGCGCTCCATCACATCGTCACGATTTTTCTCTTCTTCGATGTTCACCTATTCCGAATTCCTTTGATGTAACTGGCTGGGAGATGATGCTTTGAGTGTTTACTTTGTACTTCTTACTTCGAAATGAAAACGTCTTCTGCCTGCCCGCAGAAACTGTGCACGCTAATGTCCGATCTGCATTGCTTCAGCTTTGGGCAGCAACGCACTGCGCTGCCTGGCCAGTTCTAAGTGCTCCGTAGCCAACTTGTCACGACGTTCCATTTCCCCGTTGCGTTCCGCTGCGGCGATTTGCGAGGTGAGGTCACTAATGCGCCGGTCCACCTTCATTAGCCTCAAGGCGTCGACGCATCGCTGTGCAGTCAAGTGCCAGGCTTCGAATCGATCGCCATCGGCACTGTCTAACTCGGTCATTAACAAACTCGGCAGCAGTTCCGCGACCGGATCTCCTTCGATCTTTTTAGTCAGGTAGTCGAAATCAATCACTACGCCTTGCTCTTCACCCTCCATCAAGGCCTGGAAAATCGAAGCCGTCGGGAGATCGTTGTAATCCTCTGGGTCCAATCCCGGCAAGACATCGCGACGAAAACTCTCATCGGCGAGCAGCAACTGCAACAACTGCTGTTCCGCAACGGTAGGTTTCACTTGCGTCCGTCTCATGACGCTCTGCCCTTCGCGCGCGGTGGTTCCTGTTCGGATTGATTGCCACAACTCTCGCTTCAAGGCGACGTCGCCGACTCGCAACGAATCCATGGCGATGTCAAAGTACTCGCGCTTTTGAATGCGGCTGCTGACAGCGCGTATGTAAGGAAGCACTTCATCAATGGCCGCCTCCTTGTCAGCGGGGTTGCTGAGTTTTCGATCCCTCACAGCCTGATCGATTACAAACTGGATGTGGGGTTGCGCGTCGCCACGCTGATGCGTGTACTCAGCTACGCCAAACTTTCTGAGGAATTCATCCGGGTCGGAGTTGTCCGGCAGCACCAGAACTTTTACTTCGATATCTTCCGCCAGAAGTATTTCAATTGCCTTTTTTGCAGCCTGCACACCCGCAGGATCGCCATCATAGTTGACGACAACTTTGTGGGCAAACCGGCCCAGAAGTCTGACTTGATCACTCGTAAGTGCAGTCCCCAAACTCGCCGCAACGTTGCGTATGCCGAATTGATAAGGCACGATCAGATCAAGAAATCCTTCAACCAAAATGGCGAACCCGCTGCGCCGAATCTCGTCGCGTGTGAGGTTCAGGCCAAACAAATTGCGGCCCTTAACATACGTCGCCGTTTCTGGAGAATTGATATATTTCGCGTCTTCTCCTTTGAGAGTGCGCCCGCCAAAAGCGATTGGCCTTCCCTGAATATCCATGACCGGAAAGATCAGCCGTCCACGAAAACGATCGTAGGACCCACCTTCGTCTTTCTTAACGACCAGTCCGCTCTTCTCGATCTGTTCCTGCGTGGCGCCTTTCTGTCGGAGATAGATTGAGAGCGCATCCCAGCTATCAGGCGCGTAGCCGAGTCGAAATGTCTTGCAAGTTTCATCGCTTATCTCGCGCCCCGTAAGGTAGTCTCGCGCAATCCTTCCTTCAAGACTCGACTCTAGTTGTTGTTCCCACCATTCGAGCGCCCATTTGTTCAGCTCGATTACCTGATCCGACTCCTGCCGTCGCGCCTCGAAGCGGCTGTCATCGACTAGCTTTGGCAGCGGCACGCCGGACTTTTCGGCGACCAACTTAATCGCTTCAGGAAACGACACGCGCTCCATTTCCATCACGAAGTTGAAGACCGATCCGCCTTTATGACAACCGAAGCAATAGAAAATCTCTTTGGCGGGACTGACAGAAAATGACGGCGTCTTCTCTTTGTGAAACGGGCAGCAGGCCATCCAGTTTGCGCCCTTCTTCTTTAGCTGCACATAGTCCTGAATCACGCGCACGATGTCTGCTTGGCGTTTCAGATCGTCGATGAATGTTTGTGGATAGCGCATTGCGCAAAGATAACCAGGGTTTCAAAAAGGCGCGGTTGTCAGCTTCCAACCTGGCACAATCTTCGAATGACGTTGGGCCGTGTCGCTCTTTCCGTCAAAAAACGTTTCTGAGCCGTCAACAAGCGACCGAATCACAATGCCCGTTGAACTAAACTTGCCGGCGCGCACAATCCTAATCCGCTCTCCTTCGTGCGGCTTCACTATTCGGATGAACATTCCCTGCTTCAACCCCTGCCTGGCGCCCGCGCTGACTGAAACAGTCGTCAACGACACACCGTCGTGGAATGATTCGCCCGTCCCGTTACTATTTTGGTAGGAATACTGCTTTCTCACTTGCCTGCGTCCGACACCAGTTATGGTCGCCTCAATTGGCCTCTTGAGAAAACGATCGTAACCTGCCGGCACGATTACAACTGGTCGTGCTCCTTCAGAAAAATCTTCTTTGACGTCTTTCGAATTACTGGCTTGACCTTCAACCACGAACTTAGTCAAGAACTCGGTCGTGAAAACGTAGTGGAAATCTGAGAAGTTGTAGGTTCCGAGTCCGGCCATGAAATCGCCAAAAGCCCGCATATCATCTTCCTTTATCAGCAGTAGCGCGCGATCTACTTTCACCGGGACGAAACGAATAGATGCGAGCCTGCCAGAATGAGAATGCTGGTGTTTATTCTTCGCGTCTGCGTTGTTAAATTCGGGCAGGAATTTTATTACTGTCGGTGAGACTTCAACCGTGCCATAAGTTACGCCCATCACTTTGGCTTGACACTTATCGATATGTGCGATGATGAAGCCCTTTTGCACTGACCAGCGCATGTAGGTTCCATGAGTTTCGCCACCACTAAAATAAGTCCCAGCCCACTCGCTATAGGAGGTGTTCTGCAGTTCATCGCCGATATTCTTCCAACGTGAGATAGCTTCATCGGCTTGTGCGGTGGTGAATTCAGCCTTTGAGAACCACCATGATTCGGAGACACCGTTCTGCCAATATCCCCACTGGTCAATTTGGGCTTGAACCAAAGCCGCCGACTCACACGCAAGCAAAAGTGTTAGTGTCAGCAGGCTCCTGAATAACAGTAATCGTCGTTTCGTAGTCATCGAATAGGCGTCCAGTTATTGCCGCAACTCTACGATTGTTGCTCCACCTCCACCTTGATCTTGCGGCGCGGCCGTAAAACGTGCGACATGCGGATGGTCCTTCAGCATTCCAGTAATCGCCCGCCGCAGGGCCCCGGTGCCATGACCATGAATGATCCTAACCTTGCTCAGACTTGCGATTGACGCCTGGTCGAGAAACTTATCAACCGCGTCTATCGCCTCATCAGTTGTGCGTCCAATCACGTTCAATTCCGAACTGCCATTCACCTCGGGTTTGAGGTTTACTTCGGTGCCACGCGCGCGTGAATCACGCAAGCTCGCAAATTTTTCGGTTTTCGACTTCGGGGGACCTGCCAGTTCCACCAATTCAAGGTCATTCAACTTCTCTCTCAAGCGCAACGACTTCACGCGAATCTCCGCAACGTCGTCCTTGATAGCGTCGACAATGCCGATAGAGCCAAATGACTTTAGCTTTACCTTGTCGCCGACTGCAATCTCGCGGTTGTTTTTAGTTTGGTAAATCTCGACGTCTTCGTTTCGTTCCCTCGAAACCGGCACACCGTCGCGCACTACCTTGATTCCTCGAGCGGCAGATGTGTTGGCGTCCGGAGCAGCAGTATCTCCGGCACCCCGCGTCTTCACCGCGGCACGTTGTACTTCGCGCTTCAATTCCAGGCCACGTTTTTGTGCCTCACGTTCTACCTTTATTCGTTCGGCTCGGTCTTCAATCCGGGATAACAATTCGCGCGATCGGATCTCAAACTCTTCAACGTTCTTCTTGAGCTCGTCCTCGAAAGCCACCTGGCGCTCACGTTCGCGACGCTCGGCCTGTTTGTCGAGGAAGGCAAATTTCTCAGCCACAGCGGCGCGCTCTTCCTCCAGGGCGATTCGCAAGCTGGCGGCTTCTTCAGATTCGAGTTTGATGCGGCGAAGGTAATCTGAAGCCTGTCGCGAAGAGTCCTTAACCGCGTGCAGCGCCCCATCGATGATCTTGCCGGGAATGCCAAAGCGGCGCGCGATCTCCAGTCCCGATGAAGAGCCGGCTACACCTACAATCAGGCGATAGGTTGGCCGTAGCGTTTTTTCGTCAAACTCCACACTGGCGTTTAGCACTCCGTCTTCGTTCGCCGCATACATCTTCAAGCCGCCGTAATGCGTGGTGGCCATCACATGCGCGCCACATGTCTTGCGGAAGTGGTCCACAACAGAGACACCCAATGCCGAGCCCTCTTCAGGGTCCGTGCCTGTTCCCACTTCATCCAGTAGAACCAAAGCCGGCGCCTCACACAACTCGATCATCTTCGAAATATTGGCGACGTGGGAAGTAAACGTGGAAAGGTTTGCGGCCAGCGACTGATGGTCGCCAATATCTGCCAGCACCGAAGAGTAAAATGGAACTCGAGCTTCACGCGCGGGGATTGCAACACCCGACAAAGCCATCAGCGAAAGCAGTCCAGCTGTTTTAAGTACGACGGTCTTGCCGCCTGCGTTGGCGCCTGAAATAACCATGCTGTCGTGTTCATCGTCAAGAACAAACGAGACCGGCACCACTTCTGAGGAACGCAGATTTTCTTCCAATAAAGGATGGCGAGCCTCAACTAACTCGAAGCGATTCGTCGCATAAACTTCAGCCTGTAATTTTTCATTTCGATCACCGCCGGATGCCAATCCAATCTCGGGAATCACACAGTTAAACTTCTGATAGAAAACTGCTTTCGCGCTTATGAAATCGAGCTCGGCAATTGCTTCCGCAGCTATCTCGATTGCCGGCAGTTGTGCTCGCAATTCTTCGGTGAGGCTAAACAGAATTCTTGCGATCTCCCGCGCCTCCGCTTCATGAAGCGCCTGCAATTCGTTGTTGGCTTCGATTGTTTCCAGCGGCTCGACGAAAGCAGTCGCCCCTGACGAAGAGTAACCATGGGCTACGCCGTTAATGCGTGCACGATGGTCCGACTTAACCGGAATCACGAAGCGATCATTGCGGATGGTAACCAGCTCGTCCTGAATAGCTTCTTCCGATTTGCGCATCAGGCTTTCCAGCGTCCTCGTGATGCGTGAGCGGAGTCGCGTAATCTCATGCCGTATTCTCGCCAATTCGGGACTAGCGCGATCGTCTATCTCGCCATTTGGCAGAATCTTGTTGGCGATACGCGCAATAAGACGATTGAGATCAGTTGGCAAGCTTCCGACCAGACGCCAAAGCGCGGGCGAATGATCACGCTCCGCGAGAACCGACGAGCGAGCAGACATTGCCTGTTCCGACAATACCTTCAGTTCGAGAATGGAGATCGCGTCGAGCGTGGCGCCTTCGACTCGCAACAGAGCAATCTTTTCCGCAGGATCACCCAACTCGCTAAACGTCCAGGCGGCGCCACGCTTTCGCAATGCGACTGCTTCAGCTAGTGCCGAGAGCTGGGCACGCAAGTCCGTAATGCTTTCTAAAGGGCGAAGTCCATCGACACGCTCACGACCCATGGGCGTTTGAGCTCCGCGGCGGATGAGTGCGCGCAACTCGGGGTATTCAAGAATTGTAAATGCCTGTTCCTGCATTAGCTGTTGATAAAACTTACAAGGGAGGCGCCTATCTATTTCGAGAAATTAAGTGTGAGGAATTCTAACACTCGGCAGAAGTTTTCACATTCTGTCGGTGCGGGTCAGCCATTACGGAACCGAGCGCGGTAGCGCCGGATGCTAAAGGAACCGGCGATGATGAAAGTTCTTCCAGGATCCGGTGCTACCGCGCTCGGTTCTGTAGTAACCGCGTGCCTTCCGGCATCGCCCATCCCGAGAAATCAAAAGCGGCGACGCCGGCGTTCGCGTCCTTGAATTGCGGTCGGGAAAAGCTGATTTACACCGATGATGCTGATCTCCGTCTCGGCGCGTTTGAAGACCGCCAAAACCAAGCCATCTCCTTCTGATTTGAGATCGATAAGGTTATCCGGAGTCTCGACCGTTTCACCTAATTCGTCAACCGCGAGGGCAAGTTGCTCATCACCGCGCAACGCGAGGATATAGCGGTGTTGGGGGTGATCTTGCTGACTGTGGGCGCCACGTTCACGAGCGGACATACGCGCGAGGTCGAGCACAGTAAGCATCCGGCCCTGAATGCCGAGCACGCCTATCACCGAATCCGGCGCATGCGGGAGCGGAGCAGGTTCACGCCATTCCGCAACAGTGGCAATTTGATCTTCGGAGATGGCAAAGTGCCGCGAGCCGGCAGTGAACAAGCGCAACTTTCGGGACGTTGCGGTGTTGTTAACTAAATCAGTATCTTCGTTCGCGTCGTTGATCATCAGGTTAAATATGAAATCGCCAGCATTCTAACGTAATCAGTTTCAGCATCCTACGAAACGGCATTGAGCAGGTCTCTGGTGACTTTCTGTTTGTAAAGATAGAATTGAAAAAGTCTGACTATATACATCGGCCCGCGGGAGTAGGGGCGACTTAGTCGCAAAGCGGCTTTGCCGCCTTCCGTGCGGAAAGGCTCTGCCTTTCCGGGGCAGTAATTTATTTTTGAGGCTGTGCCTCCGAATCCTTTTGAGGCGCAGCCTCGACAACGTTGGAGAATTGCTGGAAAGGCAGAGCCTTTCCACACGGACGGCGGCCAAGCCGCGGCACGAACTCGGACGATGGCGGCGACATCGCGATTTGAGAAGGGCTAATCAACCATGGATGAATTCGATCGCTACCGGGCGGAGATGAACGAAAAGCTCGTCGGCAGCAACCACCTGGGAATCAAACGCTTCTTCGCTCTCGACACACAAGCCTACGAAGACGGCGCTCTGGACAAACGCACCAAAGAGCTTCTGGGATTGGTAGCCTCGATAGTCCTTCGCTGTGACGATTGCATTACGTACCACGTCAAACAGAGCGTAAACGCCGGAGTAACCAGACCAGAGTTTCTCGATGCTTTTAATGTGGCGCTGGTAGTCGGAGGTTCAATAACGATCCCCCATTTGCGTCGGGCGGTCGATCGTTTGGACCAGGTGCTGGAAAACAAGGACGCTGAGGCGGGGACTCCGCATAACCACGACTAAACGGGGCAGTAGCCCCTAATGACCTGCAAATCGAATCGCTGCTCAAATACGTAACATCACTTATGACTGTAAAAACGAGCAAACTCCTCCGACGCCGCTTAAATGCTTTTCTCTTTGCGACCCTGCTCGCTTCAGCAGTCGCACTATTATCTACCCAATCTGTAGTCGTTTTCTCAAACAATATGAAAGGTTCAAATTTGTCGGCCCAGGAAAGTGTTCGTGTGCGGGCGCCGGAAATAACCGGTGGACGCGGATGGCTCAACACCGACCGGCCACTCACGCTCGCAGCTCTTAAAGGCAAAGTCGTGTTGCTGGATTTCTGGACCTATGGCTGCATCAACTGCATTCATATCATCCCCGATCTCAAACGACTCGAAGCAAAATATCCAAATCAGTTAGTGGTGATTGGTGTTCACTCCGCAAAGTTCGAGAACGAGAAAGAGACTGAAAACATTCGACGCATCATTCTGCGTTACGAGTTGGAACACCCCGTCTACAACGATGCCGATTTCAAAGTCTGGCAAAGTTACGGCGTAC
>DASQKG010000365.1:0-4221 GCA_035630655.1 Pyrinomonadaceae bacterium | reverse complement strand
ACTGAGTTGCCAGGCATTCCTGTCACAGCTCCTGACCGTCGCGGCCGCCTTGTGATGCTTTTGTTCTTTGCCACTGTCGCGGCTTGGTTGACAGAGCCAATCCACGGAACTTCATCTGCAATCGTGGCCCTGATCGCCACTGCAGTTTTGTTTGGCTCGGGACTCCTGCACCGCGAAGACATTAAGCGAATCGACTGGTCGACACTTGGATTGATTGCCGGCGGGATCGGACTGGGAACGCTACTGGACCAGGCGGGACTATCGAAGTTTGCCGGCGCTGCGGTGCCCTGGCAAGAGATCCCTCATGTCGTGCGTCTATTCATGCTTTGTTTCACTGCTGCTTTTCTTGCGTCGTTAATGAGTAACACAGCATCCGTTACGATGCTAATTCCTTTGGCGGCGGGAATCGATCCTGCGCCTTCCACGGCCATCCTAATCGCGATCGCTGCCTCGTTCGGAATTCCTTTTGTCATCAGCACGCCACCAAATGCCATGATTTACGGCGAGGGCGGGATCACTTTCTCCGACCTGGCAGTTTCAGGATTGATTTTGATGATTTTGGGTTGCGTTCTGGTAAGCACAACCGGTCCGTTCGTACTCAAGATGGTCGGTATTCCGTAACTTGGATTTGTACCGCGAAGCGGTATAAATCGCCAATCGTCGGACTTGGTCAAACCTTCCTAAAGCCTCCAACCAGGCAAGAGCAGCGAGGCAAGGTGCCAGCGGGCTTTTCCTCACAGAAAAGCGAAACTTTCCCCAGCCCAACTCAATAAAACGTCCGCTCACTCAAAGATTTCCACCATATCCTCTCGGCATCTTCATTGCATTGGGAGGGTTGGCGATAAACCATTCCTATGGAGGTAAGCACCATGAGTACAAATTCGATTCGTTTGGTTGAGATTCCGGTTGGCGGAAATGGGGGTTTGGTTTGGAACCGACTTCACTCCGAACGAGAAGACATTTGCGAAGCTCTGCTCAAAGAACCTGTCTCAGGTTCTGAAGCTGAGAGGGCAATGACCCCCACCTCAAAGGAGGAGGCCACCCTGGCCGCAAACTGGCACCGGGAGCTACTTCAGGCTCGGTTACGCAAGATTGACGACGCTCTGGATCGCTTGATGTCCGGATCGTACGGGAACTGCTGCAAGTGTGGAAGATGGATTCAGGACACCAAACTCGATTTTGATCCAGCCGTGGCTTTTTGCATTGAGTGTTGGGAGCGTGAAGTCAAAAAACTCCGCGATGAAAATTCATCCAGCAGCTCCAGGAGGAATGAGGGGCACGTAGTTTCAACGTCCGATTCAGTAGATCAGACTGCTCAAACCAATCCTTCCCCTGGAGTGCGTCTGGCAGGCTTATCAAGTACCTCACCCGTACAGTCAGTTAGCGTCGAGCATTGTTTGTCGGCTGCACCAGCATCGACCGGAGTTTCAAACCTGGAGATGTAATGGACAAGATGAAAGCAAACGTTTTTTACGGCAAGAACGACACCCGTGTGGAAGAGGTTGAAAAACCACGAGCCGGAGCAGGGGAAGCCGTAATCCGTGTGACTCTGACGACTATCTGTGGCACGGACCTACACATCGTCCGGGGCGAATATCCAGTCGCACCCGGCCTTGTGATAGGTCATGAGCCCGTTGGTGTGATTGAGGAGCTTGGCGAGGGTATCACCGGATATCAGATTGGCGATCGCGTATTGGTCGGTGCCATCACTCCTTGCGGTCAATGCCGCGCCTGTTTGTCTGGTCACGCTTCACAGTGCGGACATGGAGAAGGTTACGAGGCACTTGGTGGTTGGCGCTTCGGCAACACAATCAACGGCGCCCAAGCCGAATATCTAAGAGTCCCCTACGCTCAGGCCAACCTGGCAAAGATTCCTGATGAATTGACCGATGAACAAGTTGTTCTACTCGCTGACATCGCTTCCACCGGATTCGGTGGCGCCGAGTCGGCTGATATCAAGATAGGCGACGCGGTCGTTGTCTTCGCGCAGGGACCAATCGGCTTGTGCGCAACGGCCGGAGCCAAACTGATGGGAGCCTCCTTAATCATCGGAGTCGATGGAGACGATCACCGCCTTGCTATGTCGAAACGGATGGGCGCGGACGTAACCCTGGATTATCGAGGTGTTGATATTGTCGCAGAGGTAAAGCGCCTGACAGGCGGTGGTGCCGATGTCTCAATTGAGGCGCTCGGGACGCCTCAAACATTTGAAAGTGCTTTACGCAGCTTGCGGCCGGCAGGGACGTTGTCGAGCCTTGGGGTTTATTCCGGCAAGCTCGATATCCCCTATGAAGCATTCGCAGCCGGTATCGGCGATCACAAGATCGTCACGACTCTTTGCCCCGGTGGCAAGGAGCGAATGCGCCGGTTAATGGAAGTTGTTCGTCACGGTCGCGTCGATTTCAGGCCGCTGCTCACGCACACCTTCACGCTGGATCAGATTAGTGAAGCCTATGAACTCTTCGGCGAACGCCGGGACGGGGTGATGAAAGTAGCCATCAAGCCATAGTTCGTTATGGGCGTGGTCGCGCTTAGACCAAAAACGGAATAAAGGGCACATGAACAAGAAGGCGAAAATACTGATTGCTTACGATGCTTCGGAGTGTGCTGATGCCGCGCTCGAGGATTTGAGAAGCGCTGGACTGCCAAAAGCGGCCGAAGCCCTGGTTATGACTATGGCCGACGTCTTTCTGCCTCCACCGATCAATGAAGAGGTCGATAACACTTTCCCGATGTACGTGCCGGCTGGTGTCAAGCGTGCTCACGAACGTGCAGCGCGCAAACTAAAAGAAGCAGAGTCAATGGCAAAGCAAGCGAGTGAACAAATCAAAAAGGATTTTCCCGAATGGCAAGTCCGCCATGAGGCTCTCGCTGATTCACCTGCCTGGGCGATTATAAGGACAGCCGACAAATGGGATGCCGATCTCATCGTAGTTGGAGCACAGGGGCACGCGGTTCTCGGTGGAAGGCTAATCCTTGGCAGCGTCTCCCAACGAGTTCTCTATGAGGCACGTTGCTCAGTTCGCATCGCGCGTGGCCGGCAGAGGGACGGTGACTCTCCGCTTCGGCTTCTCATAGGCGTAGACAATTCCTCGTATTCCAACGCGGCCGTGGAAGCCGTTTGCCGGCGCGAGTGGCCCAAAGGAACTGAAGTCCGCCTGTTGGCAGTAGTCGATACTGTAATGGCAGTTACCCCGGAATCATCTCAGTTTTCTGTTGTGAAATGGATTGAGACAAGCGATGAAGAGAACTGGGACGAGGTTCGCAAGATCTTCCAACCATTAGCAGACAAGCTCAAGTCCTCAGGACTTGATGCAGCAGTAATGATTAGGAGAGGCAATCCAACCAACGAACTCCTTGACGAAGCCGAAAGCTGGGGTGCCGATTGTATTTTCCTGGGCCCGAAGGGCACCCGCGGAATAGACCGCTTACTTCTGGGCAGTGTCTCGGCGGCGGTCTCCGCGCGGGCAGATTGCTCAGTAGAGATTGTAAGGTCGTAAGTCATAACTCAACAGGAGGTGGCCTGCACGAGGCCTCAATGTGATGATCAGAATTAACCGAATACTCTGTCCGACTGATATGTCTACGGATGCCGACCAGGCTTTGGGTTATGCCCTGGCGCTCTCTCAGGCTTACGACGCGAGACTAGTCGTTTGTTACTGTGCCAAGGGCAGGGAGATGGCCGGCGAAACCTCATACCTCGCGGGCGGGACGATACGCTCATCGGAAATCGGCTACGCCCTGTCTCGAGGTCGCATCAAGGAACTCTTCGAAGGTTCGCTGATAAAGTTCCTTGGACCGGTCGCTTATGCGAATCTCGATTGGGAAGCGATGGTCATCGAAGGCGACGATGTAGGAGAAGCAATAACTCAAACCGCAAGCGAGCAAAGTATCGATCTCATCGTAATGCGCTCGCGCCGCCGTCCCCATCGCGCTGCTGTCTTAGGCTCAACTGCTGAATCGGTTTGTCGCACGGCTCCCTGTCCGGTATTGGTAACTCACACTGATGAACGTGAATTGGTGGATCAACCTGACGGCAAGATAAAGCTGGAGCGGTTGCTCGTCGCTTACGACTTCTCCGATTATTCAGAGCTGGCCTTGAAATATGCGTTGTCGCTCGCCCAGGAGCACCAGGCCGAATTGCATCTCTTGCATGTATTACCTCGCAACACTGTCAGCGAGCCGGAATTAGCGTGGTATCCCATGGGCAAGGACACTGCC
>DASQKG010000364.1:0-17958 GCA_035630655.1 Pyrinomonadaceae bacterium | reverse complement strand
GAAGACCGCACGCCGATCCGCACCGAGGTCAAAGGCTTCTGCGAGATTTTGGGTCTGGATCCTCTCTACCTTGCCAACGAGGGCAAGATCGTTTGCGTCGTCCCACCGGAAGATGCTGAAACTGCACTGTCGGCGCTCAAGGCGCATCCTCTTGGCAAAGGAGCCGCGAGGATCGGCGACGTGACCGACCACCGCGCCGGACGTGTCGTGATGCAGACCGTTTTCGGCGGGCGCCGCATCGTCGACATGCTCGTGGGCGAACAATTGCCGCGGATTTGTTAGCGCACCTGAAAGCCACGCGGCAAGTAAACGCCCGACTGGCCAAAGAACGCCATAGCTCGTCAACCGGAGGAAGATCGAATGTCAAGCAACGTAAGTGAACGCGTCAAAGCGGCCGAGGGCGTCACGATTCGCATCAAGGACCATGGCGAAGTTCTGGAATTGGATTATGACGGCGCGGTCTGTCAACATCCGGGATCGCTTTGGTGGGGTACTGCAGTTGGTTTCCGGGCTATGCAAGTGGCCGCCCAGGCTCTCTCGCAGGACGAGCTGTGGGACCGCGAAAAACTTTACATTGTCAGCGGTCATCCCGGTCCTGGCGTCAAAGACACCATCGATTATGTGACGGGCGCCGCCAGCCGCGATCGCTACAACGTCGTCGTCGCCGAGGGCTGCGGAATGCAGTGCAACAGCAAGATGAAGTATGAATGGTGGGTGAGCGACGGTGAGAAGACGGCGAACATCAACCTGCGGCCGGATTTCGTGCCGAGGGAGTTCTACGATCTCACCGACCGCCTCGAAACCAATGAGACAACCAAGGAAGACATAAAAGCGTTCCGCATTTTCAAGGTGAACCTGTCCACGCGTATCTGGAATGCACCGTTAGAAGAGAGCTTCCGGGTTGAGGTCGTCGACCAGCCGCTGCAGCCCGGAGAGCTGCCTGAGGCAGCACGTGCAAAGGATTATTTTGACCTGGAATGAAGTGCCTGAAAAAGTAAGAGTCTGAAAAAGCCTTAAGCGTTGGTGGCTTAACCAGAGTTTTTGATGCTAACCAAAAAAGGAGATCATAATGGGATTGAAAATGAAAAACGAATGTGAGACATGCGGCAAGGCAGTGCCGCCAGATTCGGGAGACGCCTATGTTTGCTCTTCCGAGCGCACATATTGCGGAGCTTGTGCCCAGGACACTCACTACAATTGCCCAAAGTGTGGAGGTGAGCTTTCCCGCCGCCCGCGGGCACCGAAGGTAACTAACAAGCAATAATAGTCCAGGGACAGTCGCCAAACATAATCGGGTTGCCCCCGTGCGATCCTTTTGGATCAGACGCTTGCAAGCCTCGTTCGTCTTTCACAAAATCATTGACCTTGTGCCGAAGACCTCACTAACCCGAATCGCATCTCTCTGCGATTCGGCCCAGGTGCGATGCGAGTCCCGGTTCAAACTCAGCGTTAAGTAATGTGTCTTCCATTACGCGAAGCAAGCGGTGAATTGACGAAATCGCTCAGCTTGCGTCGGGGCGGGCCTGTGATGCCCAACCGCAGAAAGTTATTCAAGTACTTGTTGTAGACTCTGGTTCCCGCGTAAGGCGTTAAATTAAGGTCGACGATGTAATGCCTATCGTGACCGTCGTGCACCATGTCGATGCAGCCAAACTCTACCGGCGTGTTCTCGACAAAGGTGGCGACGTCCCGCTTTAACATCGCGCTGATCGATAGTTCGTCAGTGCCCTCCTTAAGGTGTTCGAGGTCCGTCACAAAATTCGTATCACGCGGATCGTTCGACAGTTTCTTGATAATGCCTGGCGCGAAGGCTTTGACGATGATGACTTGTTCGCCGGAGAAGTAAACTCGGTAGAACGAGTTTTCGTCGTTGGTTACGTACTTCTCAATCACGATGGCCGGGTCCGTCCACACACTTTCTTGAAGCATTCCACGCTGAACGGCTTTGTAGCGGTAGGCGCCGACGTCAGTTGAGATCAGCTGCTCAAAGCCGGCGGCGGCGATGCTCTCTGGCGGTAGCCACCTTTCCAATTCACCGCCATAGTTCAGGTCGGTTTTCACGAACAGAGTTTCGTCAGCGGGCCCGGACGGCGCTGCCTTTAGCGAAGCAAGACCGATGGCTTCGAGGTGTGCCTGGAGGGTCGACTTGCGAATGTCCTGGACGAGTCCGTTGACGACATAGAGGTCTCGTTCTAAGAAGCGATTAGTAAGGTCGCGAATGCGCAGCGGCAGTCGACCGCGAACTGACAGGTTAATTTGGAAACAGACTGTGGTGAATGAATCGCAAACGTAATCGAATTGCACAGACGGAAATTCGCTGAAGGGATCCGTCTCGATCCGCACTGCGACGTCGCCGAGGACGTGAGCCAGCAGGAAACCATCCCACGCCTTCCATTCCAGGACGGCGACTTTGCTCTTTGCCCCTTCGGACGGCATGGCAAAGTCTACGTTCTGCCGACTCTCGGAAGACTTTGCGATCACCATGATGAACAGCGTTGCTGCACTAGAGGAGAACGGGCTACCTCAAACCGAACCCAGCGACCGAATCATCTGGCTATCGCCGACTTCGCCATCAATGCAAATTCGGCAAATGAATAGTCCTTCGCCGACGGGGTTTCCGGCATCATCTTTTCCATCCCAGATGACTGTTTGTCGCCCTCTGGTTTGTGACTTTTCGTTGATCAGTGTCCTGACGTGAAACGCGAACTTATTCCATAGCCCGATAAACACGTTTGGAGTGTCCCTGGGCAACGTGTAGCTGATTTCGACTTCCCCCTGCTGAGTTGGTTTCTGGGAGATCTCAAATCCACGCAGCGAATCCATTGAAGGCGCCGCATGCTGTACGGGCGCCGTTGTATGGTAAATCTGACCACTGTGTGCCGGTTCGCGGCGTGCTGGTTCAGGCAGTGCAAACTCCGTTATGGCTCCAAAGGCGGTCTTCTTGCCAAACGCGGCCTTTTTCCTGGTAGCGCTGAGCTTGAATACCTGTTGCCCGCAACAGTACCCAGCGGTTATAGGTTCACCAATGAAACGATATCGATTGATCCGATATCTCGGGTCGCCGGAACTGGGGCTTTCAGGATCATAGTCTTGCCGGATCCAGGTCTCTCCACCATCTTGTGTAAAGCTGTTGTAAAAGCCATTAAAGTTATCACCCCAGCCGCCAACCCAACCCGTGGACTCATCGATGAAACCGATGCCTTCGAGGTCATTATTGATAGCAGGGGCACTCGGATCCTGAGACGCTGCAACATGCTTTCGGACCCAACTCTCGCCGCCATCAGTGGTCTTCAGAATCGCTGCGTCGCGGAAGTTCTCCAGTGCGATAAAGCCGATTTTCTTATTCAGAAATTGTATTTTCCACCCCCACTCGCCACATTGCAGACCTTTGGTGTTTGCAGCCGTGTTGGTCCAGGTCTTGCCACCGTCGCGCGTTCTGAGTATGACCGGCACGAGTTGGCCGTATCTGGAAAGCCTTGGCTTGGGATACGCCGGATTGTCGGTCGGGCATTTGGCCACATTCTTACCACCGACTACGAAGCCGTTGTTCTCATCAAAGAAATAGATGTCGATCAGGTTATCGGCGTGTTTCTCCATAGGGATGAGTTTCCAAGTGGCGCCGCCATCTATCGTCTTAATGATCCCGGGACCTGGCAAACCTGGGTCATTGGTGCCCGAACCATACGCCACGCGCTCATTAACTGCATGGAAACCGCAAATCCCGGCCGGCGATCCCTTTGGAAGATTTAACACCGGGTTCCAAGTCTCACCGCCGTCCTTCGTTTGATACAACAAGGTCTTTAGATACTGGTTCGGCTTAGGAGCTGGAACCACCGGCAAGCCAGTGACTGATCCGAACCAGCCGATGCTCCGATTCCCCCAACTCATGCAACGCAAATAGGGTCTGCTTGGCAACCCCGGATAGACAAAGAACTTTTGATACCAGAATTGCCCGCCATCATCCGTTTTTGCAACGTATCCGCTGCTATTGATCAGCCAGCCGACCCTCTCGTCAAAAAACCAGATGTCGTCAGTCCTGGAACTTGCTGCGGGGGAATCTGGCAAGAGATTCCAATTGTAGTTGGTGACTCGGGCCAAAGCTGCTTTTGCCATCGTAGATTTCCCTTCGATTGCGTATCAGATTTCGTCGATCAGCGAGTTAGAACTCGTTAACGCGAAGACTCAAAAAGAATGCGCCATTCTCTGTAATTCAGTCGATTCCCACAAGCGGCGATTTGGTGGCGATCTGGTGGCGATTGCATATATTGCTTAGTCAGGTGAATGAGTTGTCAGATGGCGGTTGCCATGACCAATGTTCATTGATGTCCATTTAGGAAACTTCGTATCCAGCGCTCAACTTTTTCCACAGTCTCATCTACTGTAATTTCCGAAGTGTCCAGAAGAGTCATCGGCGGTTCTGTATTCTGCGCATTATTTACCAGCCAGCGGTTGAATACCACCTGCTCTTTAATGTCTTCGTCTTTCAAAGGCCCGCCCCGCGTCGGACGCTTTCGCAACCGTGACGCAAAGATTTGGTCGTCGCAAATCAAGGCTAGATAATGAAGCTCTGAGAAATAACGACGCTCGATACATTGCTCAAACTGCGTAGGCTCTCCAACCCCACATAAGACAACAGGTTTACCGGCCTGAGAAATATTCTTGCACACGCGCAACCAAGTCTCTCGATATTCGCGGTAATTGGTTTCAGGTTGGTTGAATTCCACGCGCCACAGAATATCGCTTTCCATAATCACTACGTCTTTCATCTGAGCTGCAAGTCTTAAACACACAGTTGACTTACCAACGCCGCTGGCGCCGGTGAGAATAAATAGTGGCAAGCGGACAAACTCATTTCGAAAGCGGCAATTCGGACAAATCGCATACGCTCCTTCGGGCACGATGGCTTTGTCGGCGCGATCTGCTCCACAGTTGGGACAAACATTGAACATGATTCTTTACGCGTATCACTCCTACGATTAACTCAGCTCGATACGGCGCGAGGATGGCTCACCGCGTAACGCTGGTGAGGATTCGGAGGCGCCTGTTGCCAGCCGCTATTGACTTCGTCGAACGAATATATGGCGATGCCCAATTCGCTGGCGATCCAGGGCACGATCCAGTCAAAACTGGCTAATCCACAGCGGTTGGCACGGTCCGCCATTCGAACGAAGTAGGGTGAGTCGTTGATGAATTTGGCCGGCTCTGTCAAGCGACTGTCTCGCAACATCTCCGACTGCAGGATCTGCCCTGCAGCATCACGAGTGAACCCCATGCATCCGCCCTGAATGGAAGGTGACACTTCCTCTGTTTGCAGTGTTCCAAACAATCCGCTGCGAACCGGCAGATACCGGAATCGCCGGTGAATCACGGTGTCGGGGTCAATTTTCAACAAGTATCGAGTTGGCTTTTCGAAGAAAAGTAAGAGCATCCGCTCGATGACCGCTCCACCATTCTCGATGCCGAATAATCGCGACTCTCCGCGAAAGTCGGCCTTGTTTCGCTTCGCAAGGATCGTAAAGCGAGGGTCGGGATCCCCATCAGACCGCAGGATGACGCGGCTCCCCGAATAATGTTTGCGCAGGTCTGCCAGGCACTCTGCCGTGGCATCGTAGTTTTCATAAGTCAGCGCGAAAAACGTGAGATCTTCATCGCCGTAGTTGGTCAAAACATCAGCAGTCTGTGACATGGTGTGACCTGAGAAAAGGCGAGTTGCCTGCGCACCTGTTTTATCAGCCCTGACAGGTTGCCATAGTTCACGCATTCCGCTCAATTCGCGGGGCAGCTGGTTCGTGCTTCCCTTGATGCAAAAGATCGGAGAGTTGTTCAGTTGAAGAATGTGGATCATGCTAAACTCCAGCAACTCGACTGGGAAAAATTTAGCACCGATAGTTCTCATTTCCCGCAGTGCGCTGATTCTGCTTGAGACTGGCCCGTCGGTTCATCGGACCCATTCCCGGCGATCAGGCATCATTAACGACGGATGATTGTGAAATCGTTGACCATGATCTCCTGGGAGTTAGATCCGTTTCGCACATGGGGCGGCACGGCGTACGCAATTCGACGTCTGGCTGACCAGTTGACCGGGCTGGGGATCCTAACCAGAGTTCTCTTACCGGATTGGCTGGACACTCGCACCGGGAAGGACTTGACGCCCCTGCTGACGCCGATGCTCTTGAAAATGCGGCCCGAAGTGCGTCGTGCTTCTCGAGTGCTGCAATGTACCGAGTTTTGTCGCGTCGCCCTCGAGGCGGTCGAACAGATTAAAACCAGCGCAGGATCAGACGCGGTGATAGCTCATAGCGACGAAGGAGCGATGTTCATCATCCTGCGGAAAGTCAACCGATCCAGCGAGCCGTCAGTGTTTTGGCTTCATAGTCTTTACGATCCACCAATAGGTGACTTCTCGAAAGCTCAATGCCGGCTTCTTCCGTCCCAATCCTTGCTCGCCTCTGCCGTTGAGATGGCCGATATCGTGGTAACGAGCACGGGAATCTTGAAAGACGCGCGAGAGTTCGAATGGCCGGGCCGACTCAAAGAATTGCAGAAAGCACTCACCATTGCATCGGCCGAACATCGAGTTCTGACCGTCGAATCGATGGGGTGTCTTCCCACGGCACGGAAGAATTCGCAGAATACACTGATTCCCAGTTCAAACATGGAGAATCTGAAGAACGTGCCCAAACCCTATGTTCTTTTCCCTGGCAGGCCGTCGGTCGACAAGGGGCTTGGCTTTTTTGCGGCGATTGCGGAACGGCTGCGCGCGGACAACATCGCATGTGTGGCGTTGCAGCCGCCTGCGGGGCGAGCAAAGTCGGAGAATCCAGCTCACAACGCTCCTATTTACTGGTTGCCATGGCTCGCCCAGGGCGAGTTGCTCGTCGCTATGCGCAACGCAGCATGTACAGTTCTGCCCAGTATTACTGAAGGCTTTGGTTTGGCCACCGCCGAGTCGATCAGCCAGGGTGTCCCCACTTTGTATCACCAGGTTGGTGGCCACCATGGTTTGGACGCACTTCCTAATGCACAGCCGGTTCCCCTGACGACAAGCGAGCGGGCGCACCTTTACGGTCTATGGGCAGAATTAATTGACATCCACCCTGACGCCTGGTCTGTTTGGACCAGGCATGAAATCTCGCTGAGGCCGCTGGTCGACAGATGGGTCGAAGCCATAAGGTCGGTTGTGCATCGTGCGGACGGCGGGATAGGAGGGAATGGAAACGCCCATTTTCCAGAACGGCCTGTGGAGGAGCGGTGGGGAAACAAGCTTCGTCGGCGGATTGAGGTTCACAACTGTTAAAGAGGGTGCAGGTCGGTAGTAATTGACCAAAGCTACTTGGGAGCCACAAATGGCAGTGTTGATAGAACAACATCTCGCAGAACTTTGGCCCAGAGACGGCCGTCCCCGATTGGTCCATCTCATGCCGTGGGACCTTACGATGGGCGGTGCTCAGCGCATGCTCGACATGTGGTGTGCGCACGAGGCCCACCGCTGGGATACGCACATCCTTACGGTCGGCGCACGCGGGCCGTTTGAGTTTGCCGGGGCAACGGTCCATTTCGAATTGGGTAGGTCAGAGATCCTGACTCTGATTGAAGACCTGCACCCGGATTTGCTGGTGCATCACGAACCGACCGATAAGAGCGGGATCAGTTCCAAGTGCCCTCAAGTTTGGATCTTGCATTGTACGAATACTCTGCGAGCATTACCGCCAAAACATGCGACGCCGCTAACGGTGTTCTCGAATTTTGACTCACATGAAATTCATTCGGGCTGGCGGCAGCTGTCGCTCAAGGTGTTGCCGCTGCAAATCGATACAGCTCAGTTTCGGCCAACCAAACGGAAGCATGTTGGCCTTGTCTGCGGCATCGTCGGTCGTCTGCACGATGATAAAGTGCCACGCTCTTTCATTGAGGCGCTTCTGGCTTGGCGACCGGGTCCGTGGAGCATCCGCTTCATCGGACACGGACTCGATACTGGCTATCAGCGATTCGTGCGGGCAAACCTCGCGAACCTACCGTGGGTTAGTTTTTTGGGCGATGTGACGCCGAACAAGATGCCATCGGTACTGGGTCAGCTGGACGCGGTGCTGATTCCCACAAACTCTACCTTCGGTGAAACCGGCTCTTATGCCGCATTGGAGGCAATGGCGACGGGATTGCCAGTGATCGCCCGAGACCTGCCTGGGCTTAGGTACAACTGTGGGGAGGCACCGTTGTACGCAAGCGAGGATACCGAACTTCTCGCCCGACTTCGTGAATTGGATGAGGCGGACGTACGTGCCGAGGCAGGGAAGAAGGTGCGCAAATCGGTTGTTAACAAACATGATGTGCATAAACATGCCGCTGCTCATAGTGCCGGCTTCTCGGCAGCCCTCCGCTGCGAAATTTCGATCTTGATGCCCGTCTTCGACACGCCGGCGGCGTACCTCGGGGAATGTTGGGAGTCGATTCGGGCTCAAACATTCCGCGAATGGGAGCTTGTCCTGGTCGATGATGGATCACGAGCAGCCGAAACAATCGCAGAAATTGACCGCATCGCCGGTGATCCCAGAGTCGTCCTCATACGACTCGGTGAAAACCAGGGTATTGCTCCAGCTCTTAATGTGGGACTGAGCCGATGTCGGGGTAGGTTGGTGGCCCGGATGGACGCCGATGACAAGATGATGCCGACGCGGTTACAGAGGCAAATTGACTACTTGCAGGCTCACTGCGACGTGACCGTGCTCGGGACTCAATTGCAGGCGATCGATTGGCAAACCGATCAGCTACACCGACCAACAGCGCATCCGGAGCAGGTCACGGACGAGTACATCAAACACCAACGAGACACCTCCGAAATCTGGTTTCTCAACCACCCCACCGTGATGCTACGCCGTCGTGAAGTAATGAACCTGGGCGGCTATCCTACGTATCGCATTGCTCAGGATCTTGGCCTCTGGTTGAAAGTGGTGACGGCCGGTCTGAAAATCCACAATCTACCAACCGTTGAGCTACACTATCGATTACATCCCAATCAAGTTTCGACGGCCAACGGCGTGCGTCGCGCGGAATACGAACATATTGTCGAGGAGTGTTGGAAGCAACAAGCGGCGATGCAGAAGAGCCTGCGTGACTTGGCTTGCACTAAAAGTCGTTCGCCGACGAGATCAAGCCAGCCCGCGGTAGCGGGCGATAGCGTAAAGCCTGGGGTGGAGCGGAGCCGAACCCCAGGATCGTGAACCCAAAAACTTGCAGAGCCCGCGGAGCGGGCGATAGCGGAAGGAACAAGAACCCATTGATGCTGCTGCCGGCCGCTTCGCGGGCTTTGAATAATTTCGTCGACGGTTCCTGGGGTTCCGCTGCGCTCCACCCCAGGCTATACGCTATCGCCCGCTACCGCGGGCTGGGACTCGGCATCCTGTTGGAGAGTCCTACATCGCGGACCTTAACCTGAAGCCGCAAGCGGGAGTGAGTGCGGGATTAGACCTGGCAGGAAGAATCCACTTTTCGACTGCCTTGGCCACCCCATCTTCTTCGATGGTTGTAGTTACCCAATCAGCAGACTCCTTGACCTCTGCGGATGCATTCCCCATAGCGACCCCAATCCCTGCGTATTGGAGCATTTCGATATCGGTGAAGTCGTCCCCAACGGCCATCACATTTTCCGGTCGAAGCGCCATGATTTCCTCAGCCAGATAACTCACAGCCAATCGCTTGTTTACGGCTGGATGGAACGCCTCAAGAAATGTAATTGATCTGTACTGCTTTACTTGAGTTCGGGTGTGCGAAGTCTTCAGCTGAGTGGAGAGCCGTGCTATGTCCTCGACATCATCGCTCAGCACCAACACTTTGGTGGTTGCCCGATGTAGGAGTTGCCGTAAGTCACTCACAACAATTGGTTCAACCTGTGACCCTTCAAAATACATGATCGACGCGCGATTCAGATTCGAGACATACACATTGTCATCAATAAAGAAGTGAACCGATAGGCGGGCGCTGAGGTTTAGCCGTTCCGTATGATCCAGCAGTTGTGCAGCAACGCGAGATTCTAAGGGCCAATGACGATGAACGAATCCAGTATCCGGTTCTCGGATTATCGCCCCCTCATAGCAGATCAAAGGTAATGTTGAACCGACGGAACCATATACATACAGAGAAGACTGAAACATTCGACCGGTCGCGATAGCCACCGCAACCCCCCGGCGTTGGGCTGCGTGGGTGGCTTGTGCGACAGAATCGCAAATGTGATTCGATTCGTCGCAAATCGTGCCGTCAATGTCCAGCACCAGCAGGCGGACGTCGTCGGCTGTCTCCGAGGGCGCCGTTCGGACTGCTGAGTTGTTGTCTTTGTTCATCTCCGGTTCAAGAGATATGCAGTCTTCCGACTATGCTCGTTTAAGCGAGTATCCGTTTTACTTCGTGAGATTTCGTGTAATTTCGTGGAGGGTATACTTGGTTCCGAGACAAACCATCCACGAATCACGCTAAGCTACACGAAAGAACACCAGCAAGAGGTTTCGCGCAACGCCATTCCACATCGTCCTTACAAAACACGAATCAAAGAATCGCCAGGCTCGTGTTTAGATGATCCGAAATCACCATTGAGCCAGGTTTGTGCGTGATGCAAAACGACGGACGCGCATGTTGTATAGCAAGCTGCGGCGTGACTCCACAAGCCCAGAACACCGGAATCTCATCTGGGCGCATCTGCGGTGGCTTTAAATCAAACAACGGCGTTTCCAGGTCGCTTATTCCAATCAGCTCCGGTGCGCCAATGTGGATCGGTGCGCCGTGGACGCTCGGAAAGCGCGATGTGACCTGGATCGCCCGTATGGCCTCGGCGGGAAGAAGCGGTCGCATCGTGACGATTAACTTTCCCTCAAACGCGCCAACCGGGACTGTGTCAATGTTGGTCTCGTACATGACCACGTTGTCACCGCGAGCCGCGTCACGCAGTGAGACACCCGCCTCCATGAGCGCAGGCTCAAAGGAAAATGAACAACCCCAAACAAAAGCAAGAAGATCATCGCGCCACAGGTGTTTGATGTCGGTCGGCTCCTCGACCACCTCACCATCGCGAAACACCCTGTAGCACGGAACATCGGTACGAATGTCCAGGTCTTCACCCAACATCGGCAGATAAGGATCGCCCACATTACCGATGGCGATCAGCGGGCAGGGTTTCGGGTTGCGGTGGCAGTACGTAGCAAAGTCGAGCGCGTATTTCTGTGGCAGAATACATAAGTTTGCCTGGACATACCCCCGGGAAAAACTCGATGTATATCCCGAATACTGGCCGGTGCGAAACAACAAGCGAGCCTCATGAGCGCTCAGAGACAGGGTTGCGTGCTCGGAGATGGCAAAAGATGTGTTCATGCGTCGCGATCTGGGAACTGTTTGTGATGATGATTGTTATCTTTCAGGTACTTAACGCTTTAGACTACACAGCTCTTTAGCAAATCGATCTTCTCCTTAAAATAGTGCCCGCTAAAACGCCCCTCAGCCGAGGCGAGATCGAGGATCGCCTTCTTCCGGTCCACGTCGAGCGTCTGAAACAGCTTTGCCAGCCTGGACAATTCATAGGACAACAAGCGAGTAATGCATCTTGCTGTGTATTTCAGGTTGTGCGTCGCAAGAAGATCGGCGAACTCCTCAAAGGTGGCGATGTGGGAGTGATTAATTGCGTATTCAATTTCTGGTTCAGCTTCTGCAATTTCCTGGTCGACCATCAGAACATAGAGCCAGCAAACCTGCGGCGAATTCACTTTGACAAAGGCCCTCTGCATGTAGCGCTGTTGCGTCCCAGTAACTTTGATGTCATTCACGAAAAGAATCGACCGTCCACTAAAGTCGCCCGGTTCGATTAATGGCTCGGGTTCCTGCTCATAAAGTTGGTTTCTTTGTAGCTGAGTAAAGGCGCTGTAATTGTGATACTTACTCAGGGACTCAGAATCCTTAATCTCCAGGTTATTTGTTTCGACTCGAAGATGTACAAGGGACAGTGTGATTGAGTCTGGCAGCTTGTTCTTTAGATCTTCGTAAATATAAGAACACAACAAATTGGGTCCTCCTGGCAGAACGTTGTAGGCTGGGCCTGTTATCGTCCAATCAGTGGATCCCGGAAGAGACTGTGTCATGACGTCCTCTGCCAGTCGTGACAGTTGAGCACCGTAATAGGCGACGCTTTCAGTTACCCCCAATTTTAGACGCGGGTAATGGCTGAAAAAGTCATCGCTATAGTCGATTGGCAACTTCTCTATTATGCGGAGCGAACGCAATGACGTTTGTTGGGTGGTCATCGGGTATCTCTCCGATCAAGCTGGGTCCGATAGACGACCCGGACAGGCATTGGACGACTCCACGTTATCATCGTTAACGAATCTACTTTCACGTCCTTTTTCCATTATGGCTCGCCGGAGTGGATTGCTTCCGTATCGTATGATCTGACGAGTTCCATCTGCTGCTGGAAGTCGTCCAGATTTTGAAAACCATTCAGTACCGCTAGTTCAAGCAATCGTGTTCTGCGCTCCTCACTGAGCGCTCGCAGGACCTGGTCAAGTTCCGCGATGCTCAGGTGCATCAGCCGCTGCACACATTTGCCGGTGAATTGAATCTGTTCGCGGGACACCATTCGCAACAAATCCTCAAACGAGACGAAATTGATCTGCCATTCTAATTCCGGATTCGACCTGCCGATTTCCTGATCTACCGCGATTACATACAGCCAGCGGATGCGGGCAACTTCGGCACGCTCAAAGTACTGTTGCATTGTGTGTTGTTGTGCGCCGGTGACGCACATGTCGTTGACGAACAAAATCGATCGCCCGTGAAATTCAGTATTGCGAACCAGTCGCCGGCTGGATCGTTCGCGCTCTGTCACGCGGTCTGCAAAGTCCAGTTTTGCATAGTCCTGCGACTTGGTCGGATCTTTCCATTCTATCGAGGCCGTCGACTCGCTATCGTACTGTAGATCGATCAAGGAAGGCCCTTTGGACGTGCGCATGTCTCGCTCGCGCAAGTACAAATCAAACAACTCCCAACACAACAAGTTGGCGGCAGCCGGTGTATGGGCCGCGATCGCCGGCGCCGTAAATATCCAGTCGGCGTCTTCCGAATCACTTGCGATTAGTCTTTTCACCAGCGGAAGCAGCAACCGGGCGTAGTGGCGAACGCTGTCGGCGACGCCCAGCTTGAACGCGGGATACTGGCGAAAGATCTCGGCGTCCCCGTCAAGCGGCAGCCGGCTGATGCGATGCAAGGACATGGTTTCCGAGGCGCTCATCTTTTTGGCGGCTTGTCAGGCAGGCACGGTTCACTTGTATGTTGGATCACAAACCCGTCTGGAGCAACAGCACGTTGCGTCTCGGTTGAATCCGGCGGGAATTCTCGGGCCGGCGTTTTGTCGGTGTCTGCTCGGTGGGCTCCATGTGCCGCAAGGACGAAGGGACCCCGAAACGATCAGCTCACCGGCTAGAACCTGGTTGTAGGGAATTACTTTCGGTTCGGCGCTCGTCATCGCCCGCTCGCGGCACTCGCGAGGAAACCGCAGGGCGGCCCGAGTAGGCCGCCCGTGTTTGACCGTCAATCGGCGTATCAACGTCTGTCAGCTACAAGCTCTACTCCAGCAGAAGTTTGCGGAACTTTGCCAGGCCCGTCTCTGACGGCGTTGGGGTCGGTGGGGTACCGACATCCGGCGCGCTCACACGCCCGCCCTTAAAGATGAAGCTGAAGTCGGCCCCGGCCACCTGTGCGTTGCCGTGGCAGCCCATGCAGCCTCCCATGTTGGCTGACTTGCCGCTGTTCGGAGCAGACGTACTATAAAACACGTTCTTGAACGGCGTGCCGTAGAGCGACGAGGTGGAGTCGGAGTTGTAATCGGTAATCAGGTTATTGATGTTCGCGTTCTGGTTTGGAGACGGCAGAGTGTTCTGGAATTGACCGCTGAACACTTGCAGGTTGTAATTCGTCTCGACCACTTCGTTGGCCTGGTAGTAGGTAGAAGGGTCGGGCCCGCCGGATGCCCCCGTGTAGATTGTCCCCGCCGGTTTGTCGTAGGGCTGATACTGCACGTTGATGAGCTTGTAGTAGAGCCAGACCGGGTTGTTGTTGTTGTTCTGCTGGCCGTAGGTCTTAATCGCCGCGTGGGCCGCCGTGTTTACGTCGATGATGCACTGAGGGATGTTGTGCTCGCGCTGGTTCACCGCGATCAGACCTTGCGTGGTCGGCGGCGGCGTTGGGGAGGTCGGCGTGTTGATGTAGAAGAGTCGCTGCCCCACCGTCTGTAGAGTCTGATTGGAGTTGGCGGGCGCAAGCTGCTGGACATTCTGTGGGGTCTGCGGCGTGGCCCCGGTCGCGGGAGTTGACGTCACGTTGGGGTCGAGCGGAGCAGTTGGGGACGGTTTTGCGGTCGAAGCCTGCCCGCAGGGTCCATATCTAAGGTTGCCCTCCTCATCCTCGATACAATTCCCATTGGCGTCCAGAATATTGTCGGCTTGGCTAAACGTGGCGTAGATGAAGTAGGGCGCCGACTGGGTCTTCTGGATGATGTGCAGCGCCACCAGACCCCACACCGCGTCTATGTAGCCGACCTGCGACGAGCTGTTCTTGTTGTAGAAGCGCACCGTTGTAGTGTAGAAGCGACCACTGCTCGCTTCCTTCGCGGTGAGCTGTCGCCAGGCGGACTTCACCTCGATGGTGTTGGTCGGGAAGCTGACGTACGGGGTGGGGGACGCCGCTGGCGAACTGGTGCTGCCTGGCGACGGCTCGACATAGGCTTGGGGGTTGCCGTAGAAACCCGCGATGTACTGTTTGGTGTTATTCTTCGCCGCATTCCACGAACTTCCGCTATCCCACCAGCCGTTGGCCGCGACGTACGTGTACTCGGCGCGGTTAGCCTTGGCGAGGAACAGAATCTGCTGTCCGGGGAATGGGAGGTTGGCAGACGTGAGCGTCCCGGCGTACATCGTGTCCAGCCCGATCTCGCTCTGCTCGTCCAGATTGATCCACGGCGTCGCGGGTGACGCGCTTGGTGAGGGCGTAGCGAAAGGCGGGATCTCCCCGTTTCCGTAGATGTACGTGGGCGGGTGGTCGTAGCCAAAAAACGTGCTCGCGGTGCTTCCCGCATAGCCGGGCGGCTGCCCCGTGCCGGGGAATATTTCGACCTTGTTCCGGTAGGTGTGCCACACCAGCGGCCCGGCCGCCTGCGCCCCGCTGTATTTGGGATCGCCGAAGATAGCCGTCGGGTTGGGTTGCTCGCGAGTATTCACCTGGCCGGTCTGAGGGACGGCGGGCCAGTTGAGCGCGATGAACTCCTGCCACGCGAAAATACCCGCATCCTGTAAGGTGGCCGAGGCGGCGCCGTTCTTGATATCCGAAGGCGGAATCCACGGCTCCCGACTGCTTGTCGGGTCGATGGTAAATGTGACTGGGCCACAGCTCCCCGGCGCCACGGCTAGCTCGGTCCGGGGTGCGACCGGAGCGCTGGGCCGGCATGAAGCCTCAAGCAACAACAGCAGCGACAGCAGCCCAAGAGAAGAAAGCACAAGACCTTTTGTCCGACCCATAGTTTTAATATTTTCCTTCCTTAAATGAAATTGCGCCATTACGTGCCACCTAACAGGAAGCCCGTTAGAAAGCCTTCGCCTAACTGCGCTAAAAAACCAAACGAGACCGGAGAACGAGTAAGTATCTTATGTGCGCGATCAACGCGTTAATTCAATCCTCACCAACCCAAGATCGGGCCAGGGCTCAAGTTGATGCGCTGATCGGAAAAAAAGCTTTGGTTTTCAATTCGCCATTTTCCCCAGACACTTTGGGAAGCACAAGTGTCGATGTGGTGTCGATCTGGTGACGATCGAATCGGAAGGAATTCCGATCCCGTCGCTGACTGAACCGGTTTGCTCAGTCACCAATCTGGAAGTGCTCCTTCAAGCTTTTCCTGCGTATGTTGTGTGAGATCAGACTGGCGTGGAATGAATCGAGATCATTGCGTTGGAACGTCGCGCGTGGGTCCGTTCACCTGGGAGGCTCAATATAACCGTACCACGCTGCTTGTGGAGGATCCTCCAGAAACGCTCGACTGGCTCTAACGTATATCTGGTTGCCCCAGTCATAGTGCCAGAAGACTTTTGCCGTTTCGTTAAGGAGTCCCTCCTGGGTCATGGCCCAATTCAACAGGCGCCGATTCTGTAACCTAATGTCACCTTCGTCAATCTGTCCAGCTGCCAGCTGTCGTTCGAAATAGTCGCCGACGCTCGCGTCACTGTCACTGTCCTCTTCAAAGTTCGCCCCCATGTCGAGCAGTTCCCGGGTTACGGAATCTCGCAGCGTTAGATCCACTGCCGCACCGTTGGTATGCGCGGGCCAGGTCCGGGAATCGGCCTCGTCGAAAGACACTGGGTCGACGATGTACTTTCTCGCGAAGGCCCGGTGCTCTTGCTCGCTGCCTGTCGGGTTCTGCTGTTTCGCTCTTGAGTAAAAGAAGTTCCACAAGCCTTGCTGGCAGGCAACTGAACGATGACCATCGAGCACGAACAACTCCGTCTCGAACGGCCGGAGTAGCTCGTTGACGCGGCCCAGTTTCTCGGCCACCGATTTTCGCAGCCACCCGTCTTGTCGGCTTCCCTCGATCGACCTGCCAAACGGCGGATTGTTGCCGTCGGTTTTTGCGTAGTAGCTCTCGAAGGCGACGCCAATAGACTCCAACGGGATCAGCGGCTCGCGACCACGCGGGTCATTCTTATCAATCGGAATCTCCAAATAGGAGCTGGAAAACATTTGCAGCGAGGTGATCGGGACTTGATGATCAACGCGCATCCTGCTTCGTGTCATGAGGCCCTCCATCGTTGTCGCGGGTGGCTGGACAAACATAATATTAATTAATGACCACCGCCTTGGTGCTGGAAGTGATTGTAGTTTTCTCCCTTTGCGGCACGCAAACTTTGAGGTTGAGAATCCGCCGGGCATCAGCCGCAGTTTCACGACCGTGTTATGCTGCCAGAAGTCTTCTCACAAGCGATGCAATGCGATCGCTGATTCATTTTTCATGTTGTGAAAGAAAAATTATGACTAACCACTTATGGTTTGAGCAGGAGCTGCCTACCTGGTACTCACCCGAGGGCGGCTGTCACGGACACGAGGCCAAAGAATTGGAGGCTGTCACTCACTTGGCTAAATCTGTCATGGGTTGGCTTAGCGATTCTCAAGGGCTGGCTTTATACCAAATGGCCAGGTCCAGAGTTGCTGGTGCCGTGTTAGAGATAGGGTCGTTCTGTGGGAAATCAACACTCTTCATTGCGCTGGGCTGTAAGCACAGTGACGCAGAATTCTATGCAGTGGATCCTCACAAGCCAATCTCTGAAGGCGGGAAATGGCAATTTGGGTATGACTTTCGGCCCTTCACAGGGAGCAGTCTCGGGGAATTACGAAAGACACTGGACAGTGGGGACGTGGCTGCGTATGTAACTTTAATAATTGCCACATCGGAGGAGGCGAGGCGTCAATTCACTGCCCAGCCGCTAAAGTTACTATTCATTGATGGCAGCCATGATTATGCTGATGTTCTGTTGGATTATGAGCTATGGCACGAAATGATCGTAATCGGAGGGCGTCTTGTCTTTCATGACTCGAATTTTGAGGCGGTAAATCAAACGATACAAGCCAACCTCGATCGTGATCGTTACGTTCATGAAGGCACAGTTGGCGAAGGTGGATGGGCCATGACTATATGGCAACGTGTCAGGTGAGTTCCAGTGCCAAAGCTATGATTAGCAGTGTAGAGGACTATCGATTTTATTTACTCGTAAGGTAAGGCAGGCTAACAACCCGAAAGGAACTAGCGCAATGAAAGCTAAACATGATTCGAGCGATTTCGAGTCGTATGTATCTCAACATATTGTCTCGGAAATAAGTGACGCTGCCGGAGTCCCGCTTCTACTGCTCCAGTGCATGGATTCTCGCTACCCGCATCGGACCATACAA
>DASQKG010000363.1:0-10024 GCA_035630655.1 Pyrinomonadaceae bacterium | reverse complement strand
GTCGAATGCGATGCTATGACTCTGGAACAGATCCATCACTTCTTGCAGTAAGCCACGAGGCATAGCGATGTGATGAGGCAAGTCTTCAGCGCAGCCGATGACGCGGGCCTTTCCAAAAGTCGAGAGCCGCATCGCTTGATTTTTGTAAAACTCAGGATTCTGAAAAGCTGCCAGGCGAATCAAGGTATCCAGAAACACATCAGGCAAGCCTTTCTTTTCAACGTAAATCTGGTTTGCAGTTTGACAGATACTCTCGGTGGCAGCGGTTCTGTTATTACCTGAGCTCGCAGTTGTCCAGAGGGTGGACTGATCGATAATCTGCGCGTCTTTTGGAGAGGTCAGGAGCGTTTTAATAGGACTTTCAGTACCGGAAAAACTAGGCGGAAAACAGGCGGTGGCTAAGTGGAGCGTTTTGGAGCAACGGAAAACATGGTTATACGGCGTAACTTATTGAAAGTATTGGTAGGCGCGTGGGGATTTGAACCCCAGACCCCTACCGTGTCAAGGTAGTGCTCTACCCCTGAGCTACGCGCCTACAAAATCTTTCAATCGTCGCTTAACAAGGTTCGTTCGAAGCGAGAAGGCAAGCTAACAAAGCGCTCGCAGGCATGTCAAGCAAGGTGGTTTAAACAGCAAGGTGGTTTAAACAGCAAGGTGGTTTAAACAAATAGAGTTGGTAACGAGTCGGCGTCACCACGACCACATGGCCATCGCAAACGATCCACGAAATACACTAAATAAACACTAAACTTATCAGTGACGTTTCGTGTTGCTTCCCGGGATCGCTTGTTTGTGGCGAAACGAGTGCCTCCAGGCATGTGGCAGCGCACGACAATCAAAACTAACAGTTGATTTACATCACTCGCCGCCAAAAACAAGAGACGATCGTTTACACAAAATCCTTGACGCTACTCTCGCCGCCGACGTTGGCCGCTTCAGCGCTTAAGGTTTCCCACTTCTCATAGAGCTCTCTTAGTCGCGCCTCGCTCTGCTGATATTTGTCGCTTAGGCTAATCAGTCGTGTTGTGTCGCGCGCCACTTCCGGATCACTCATCTGTGCTGATAGTTCGCCCAGCTCCCTCTCCACTTGGGCAATATCAAGTTCCAATGCTTCCGGCGTGACCGCCTGCGGCACCTTCTTTTTGATCACCTTTATGGCCGGCGCCTTTGAAGGAACAGGTTCTTTCTTTCCTTTTGGCTTCCCTTCACCGGAGTCGGGTTTCGACGAAGCCTGATCAGGTGACGTTGTGGCTTCGCTGGAGGGCTTGTAGGTTTGCTCTTCGACGAGCGGCAAGCCGGCAGCCAGTCGCGCAGCTCTCCAATCGTGATACTCCGTATAGTCGCCGTTGTAATGCACGGCGTTTTTATCATCGTCCAGCGCCAGAATCTGCGTGGCCACGCGGTCCAGAAAATAACGATCGTGGCTAATCGTTACAATGGTTCCCTCAAACGCATCCAACGCTTCTTCCAACGCTTCACGCGAAGGGATGTCCAAATGGTTTGTGGGCTCATCGAGAGCCAGCACATTGACGCGCGAGTAAATCAATTTCGCCAGAGCGAGTCTTCCCTTCTCACCACCAGACAGATCGCGCACATGCTTGTAGACGTCGTCGCCGGTAAACAAAAACTTTGCGAGAAACCCCCGCAACTCTCCGGCCGTCGCAGAGGATGGAGCAACTCGGCGCAGCTCCATGATAATTTCATTTCGATCGTCAAGATCTTCGAGCTGCTGAGAGTAGTAGCCGATCTGGACTTTTGTTCCCCAGCGAACTTCGCCCGACAGCGCGGGAATCTTCTTGAGGATAGTCTTCAGAAACGTCGTCTTTCCGGATCCATTTGGCCCGATGATGCCAAGACATTCTCCGCGCCGCAGAATAAACGAGATATCGACCGCCAGGACGTTGTCGTCATACCCGACCGCCGCTTCTTCGACCATCAACACGTGATTTCCCGTGCGCTCGATCTTCTGTAAACGGAAATCTCCGGAAGATTGGTCCGCCCGGACGGCTTCTATGCGATCAAGTTTGGCCAGCAGCGTGCGCCGCGACTTCGCTTGTTTAGTTTTTTGACCCGCCAGATTACGCCGAATAAACTCTTCGGTCTTGGCGATTAACTGTTGCTGGTTATCGTAGGCCCGTTGCTGTGCCTCACGGCGAACCTCGCGTTCTTCAAGATAATCGGAATAGTTGCCCGTGTAGCTCGAAGCACGTCCATTCTCCAGCTCGATAATGCGATGGCAGGCGCGATCGAGAAAATAGCGATCATGACTGATGACGACATAAGCCGAAGCGTAGGATTGTAAAAACTCTTCGAGCCATTCAACGGCTGCGACGTCAAGATGATTCGTGGGTTCATCCAGCAGCAGCACATCAGGTTCGGCGAGCAACAGGCGCACAAGGCCCAACCGGTTTTGCTGACCGCCTGAAAGCTTTTCAGTTTCCATGGACCAGGTGTCGCGATCAAAACCCAGCCCCTGCAAAATCGATTCGGCTTTGGCTGCGTATTCGAAACCACCCTCGCGCTCAAATTGGTGCTGAAGATCGCTGTATCGCTCGAGCACTTTCTCGAGGTCGGAATCAGCTTCCGCCATCCGATGCTCAAGCTCGTGCATCTCGTGTTCGATCTGTTGCAGGTGACCAAAGGCGGCCAACGCAGATTCGTGAACGGTGGACCCAACTTCAAAGTGGATATGCTGCGCAAGCAAACCCAAACGCGTCCCACGTGCACGAATCACCTCACCCCGGTCGGGCGTTTCTTCTCCATTAACGAGGCGAAAGACCGTCGTCTTGCCCGCGCCATTGCGTCCGACCAGCCCAACGTGTTCGCCAGGATTTATCTGCAGTGAGGCCCCACGCAGAACATCCTGCGTGCCGTAAGACTTGTGAACATCGGAAAGACGAAAGAGCATTTGAAAGACTTATTGACCGCAGATAAACGCGGATTCATCGCGAATCAGGACAATACGATTGCTGTTACTGAATACGACACCTTCTCGAATAATTTTGAATCCGCGTGACTCCGCGTTAATCCGCGGCCCAAATATCATCGGCTATTTAGTAACCGTCATAAGAAAGCGGGTGCGGAGCTGACTAAGCCTCTCACACCCGCGAAAACCTCTTTCCACGACCTAGAGTTTTGGCGAACTCGCCGGCGTAGACGCTGGAGCTGCCGGCGACGCAGCCGCCGGCGCAGCAGCAGCAGCCGGACTTGAAGAAGGCGTCGCCACAGTGCCCGACGAGGCCGGGCGCAAACCAAGATTGCTTGGCGTGCTAAGCATTGTGCCAGCGAGGTTGTTAATTATCCTGGCGTCGTTCATTGCCACTTCAAGTAACGCCGCGTTGAGAATGTCTTTGCGAGTATTGATCAAAGCCTGGGTGATTTGGGGGCGAACGCCAGGACTCTCCAACGTAAGGTTCTCGTTTTGCAAACGCTTCTCGGTAAGTTTGAAAACGAACCATTTGCCGCTGTTGAATCGAATCGGCTCGGTGGTGTCGCCCGGCTGCATTGCAAATAGTCTGGTGACCAGCTCGGGTGGAAACCCGTTCTGCTTTAGATCCTCTTCCGTGGCAAAGCCTAGATCCCCGCCGCGCGCCAAAGTATTTGGGTCTTCACTCTTCGCTCGAGCAACCGTCGCGAAGTCAGCACCGCCTTTTAGCTGCTGGGAAATGTTGTCGATCTTGAGCTTCGCCTCAGCGTCACTCTTGGCGTCGCTGGATAAACCGGAAGCCGAGTTATCAGCCGGGTCAGCGACGATCATTGCCAGCGCCACGCCGCGCGAACTTACGAACCTCTCTTTGTTGCTGCTATAGAAGTCTTCGACTTCCTTATCGTTGACCGTGATCTTGGAACTGTACTTGTCCTGCAGATTCTTGATCGCGATGCTTTTACGCGCGTCCTCGCGCAACGATTCCATCGTCATCGACTGGGCCGTCAAATTCTTTTGGAAATCGTCGTCAGTCATGCCGCTCTCCTGCTTCTGCTGGTTGATGGCAGCGGTGATCTGATCTTCAGTCGGCAACACCTTCTCTCTCTCGGCCCGTTGAAATAGCACTTCTCTCTGGATGAGCTGGCCAAGCATTTGGAGCCGGGCCTGGGCCATCTCGAGTTGAGACAGTGCCGCCTGCCTTCCTCCCGCCTGGCGAGCAACTCCCTGCTCTACTTCTGCGGACATAATCTTCTTACCATTGACAGTCGCCGCGACCGTGCCATCTTTGGCGTCTGTTCCTCCCCCGGACGCGCAGGCTCCAAGGAACAAGGCAGTCAAGGCCAAAAAGGCTGCTGCGGTACTTACTTTTGCGATTCTTTGCACTGGTTGTTAATACTCCTTCTAAATTGTTCGGTTCCCACGTTCCGAAGCCACGCCCACTTGACGATCCTGCGAGCGGTTGTTATAAATCTCGTTTCGATATTGCCCCTACACTCAATCCTATGAGCCCGCGGCAATTAATAAAGCTCTGGAGGTAGTAATTAGTCATGGCCAAACGTTGCGAAGTCTGCGGTAAGGGGCCCCAATTCGGTAATAATGTTTCTCATGCGAACAACCGGACGCCACGCCGTTTCAATCCGAATCTGCAATCCATTCGCGTCCAACTCCCTCAAGGCGGAGCCTGCCGAATGAAGGTTTGCACCAGTTGCATCAAGGCCGGAAAAGTCGCAAAAGCGGCGTAGCTGGATTCCTTAAAGAAATCGAATCGGCGCTTGAGGGAAGCCTCGGGCGCCGGTTTTTTTTATTCGTCAGCTAAAGCGATCGCTTCAATTTCGACCCTTGCGTCGCGGGGCAATCTGGCAGCCTCGACGGTGGCACGCGCCGGCGGGTTTTCTCCAAAGTGCCTGCCGTAAACCTCGTTCATCGCCACAAACTCGCCCATGTCCGCCAGAAAAACCGTAGTCTTAACCACTCGATCAAGACTGCTCCCTGCAGCCTGAAGCACCGCAGACACATTCTTCAGGACCTGTTCGGTCTGTTCAACGATTCCGCCTTCTACAAATTGTCCGGTCGCCGGGTCAATCGGTATTTGCCCGGACGCGAACACAAAACCGTTTACCTTCACGGCCTGCGAATACGGTCCGATGGCCTGGGGCGCATGCTCCGTCTTGATAATCTGCTTCACAGATGTCGCTGACTCTTTTTGAGACATGTAAACGAAAGGCGGGATTTTATCAGGAAATACGCGGGGGGGCAAAGACGCGTCATTGCCAATTGCCGATTTCCAATTGCCGATTTGAGGAACGGGGATCGGTCTGCAATCTAACCAATGGAACTGAAAGCCACCGTCACATACCAATCAATTGGCCATAGGCAATAGGCAATGGTTTACACCGCGCCTTGCAATCGTTCCACATCCAGGACGCCGGGCACGCCTTTGATGGAGTTAATGACCTTATCCAGATGTTTGACGTCAAAAACTTCCACCGTCACCTCTATGTGCCCCTTCTCGTCGGAGGCAACGGAAGCGCGCGCATCGCGAATTCCTGTCTTCATGTCAGAGATGGCCCCGGTGATACCGGCGATCATGCCTGTGCGATTCTCCGTAACAGCCAGCAGCTTCACCGCGTAAGCAGTCGTCTCGGGCCGTCCAGCCCATTCCACGTCAACGATCCGCTCGCGGTTGATCATCAAGCTGGCCACGTTCTTGCACCGTTTCTCATGGACCGCTACGCCTTTTCCTCGAGTCACGTAACCAACAATCTCCTCGCCGTGAAGCGGATTACAACAACGAGCACGGGTCACCATGAGATCGTCGACACCTCTGACCACGATTGAATCATCACCCAAGCGAATCAGCCGCTTGACCGCACGCACGCCGCTGCGCAAGCGTGACTCTTTCTGCTTGTCGAGCTGCTCAAACTGTTCCTGGCCCAGGTATTTGGCGATGACGTTGCGGGGAATAAGCTTGCCGTATCCGATGCCGGCCAGCAGATCTTCGACCCGACCGTAACCATACTCGCCGGCGACCCGTTTCATCTCCGCGTCGCCCTCCTTGTCAAAAATCTTCTTGGTTGATAGCTGAAAACGCGACGCTTCTTTTTCGAAAAGCTTTCTCCCGATATCAATCGACTCCGCGCGTTGTTGTTCGGCAACCCAGTGACGCACGCGATTTTTGGCGCGCGATGTAACGATAAAGTTGAGCCAGTCGCGCGACGGATGTGAATTTGCCGAGGTGAGTATCTCGACCACGTCGCCATTCTGGATCTGGCTGCGCAAGGGAACCATGCGGCCGTTGATGCGAGCGCCGGTGCAGGTATTCCCGACTTCGGAGTGGATCATGTAAGCAAAGTCGACGGGCGTGGCGCCGCGCGGCAATTGAATGACCTTGCCCATGGGAGTAAAGGCAAAGAGGTCTTTGGGATATAAATCGAGTTTTAAGGAATCAAGGAAGTCGCGAGAGTCTTTAACTTCCTGAGTCCATTCGACCAGCGAGCGCAATGCCTGAAAAGCATTGTCGTCGTCACGAGCGCCGCGCTTCCCTTCCTTATACTTCCAATGGGCCGCGACTCCTTCCTCCGCGATCTGGTGCATGTCCTGGGTGCGTATTTGAACTTCGAACGACTGGCCATCGGAACCAATCACCGAGGTGTGCAGAGACTGGTACAAATTATCCCGCGGAGTCGCTATCCAATCTTTGATGCGCCCCGGGACGGGCCTCCAGGTGTTGTGAATCACACCCAACGCCCCATAACAATGTCTGATCTCATTTGGCGTTATCACTCTCGCCGCTACCAGATCATAAACCTGATCAAGCTCAATCTTCTGCCGCCGCAGTTTTTTCCAGATTGAATAAAGACGCTTGACTCGGCCCTCGACGCGTACGAACGGTACTTCCGCTTCGTTCATCTGCGTTTCAATCCGTTCGGTTACACCGGCGAGAAACGCTTCATTTTCGGCTCGCCTCTTCTCGAGCTGCTCCGCCAACTCGCGGTAGTCCTCGGGATGAAGATGCCGAAAGGCGAGATCTTCCAGCTCGCCGCGCAGTTTACCCATTCCCAAACGGTGGGCGATCGGGGCGAAGATCTCCATCGTCTCTTCCGCGATGCGCTTTCTCTTTTCGGGATTGAGGTATTGCAGCGTACGCATGTTGTGAAGCCTGTCGGCGAGCTTAACCAACACGATGCGGACATCATCAACCATTGCCAGAAGCATCTTTCGAACGTTTTCCGCTTGCTGCTCTTCGCGTGAAATGTTGCTTATCTGGGCTATTTTCGTAAGGCCGTCGACGAGGTGCGCGATCTCTTCGCCAAAGTATTTACGTATCGTATCGAGATCGACCAGAGTGTCTTCGACGACATCGTGGAGAAGTCCGGTGGCTACGGAGATCTCGTCGAGCTTCATATTGGCAAGGATGTTAGCCACCTCGAGCGGATGCACGAGATACGATTCGCCTGACGCGCGTTTCTGGCCCTTGTGCTCCCGGGCTGAAAACAGATAGGCACGGCGCAACAGATCGAGGTTCGCCTGCGGATGATTGCCCGCCACAGTCTCGACAATTTCTTCAATGCGAATCATCAGGAGTTTTACGGCTCGTTCGGGTTGAAGTCTGATAAGTTGATAGTGCCAGTATAACAAAAAGGTGATGCCCGACTCGAAAGTCGAGCATCACCGAGATCAAGCTCGAATTAGACTTGTGAACTAGTCGCTTGCGGGAGATTGAGCCGCCTTAGCCGCTTCTTCTTCTTTCTTCTTTTGGGCCGCTTCGCTCAGCGCGTTGGTCCGTTTCTGGGCCACATCGCGTTGTTTGTCCAGCTCAGCCGCTCTCTCTGTATTTCCTTCCATCTCGGCAAGCTTTTTAGCTTCCAGCAACAGGTTGGTCTTATAGGACCAGGCAGCTTCACTATTCGGATCCAGCTGGACGGCCTTTTCCACTGATTCCAATCCACGCTTCACACATTCCTGAGCGGTGGTGAAGTCTTTCGCCTCGGCCGGCTTCTTGTAGGAAACTTTGGCGCGATTGCCTGCCTCGATAGTTGTAGTTTTATTGCTGGGTAGTTCGGTGATTTTGAACGAGCAGTCCCAGTCTTTACTGGCGAGCACTACGTAGGATTCTGCGCGTTTTGTTGGTTCCAGATTGCTGTCATTGGCGCGCGCGGAAATCCAGCCTTTGAGTTTGTCCTCTTCTTTAAGCGCACCATAGAGAGCTGCGATTGCCTTGTACGCTTCCTCATTCTTAGGATCTTTTTGAAGAATCTGTTGGTAGGCTTGAATAGCTTCGTTCGCCTTAGCAAGGTTTTCCGGAGCTTGCACACCAGGCCGGTATTGGGCGTGAATCGTGCGAGCTATGAACAAAGGCGCAACTTTGCTATCAGGGTCGAGCTCGAGGGCCCTTCTTGAATACTGTTCCGCGTCAGTAAAATGCCCTTCGCGATAGGAGCGAGCGGCTTCATTCAACTGGTTTTTTGCCCGGACACGATTTACCAACCCGCAGCCTGAGCTTGTCACAACGAGAATCGCCAATACGATGGCGATTCTAGTATGAGAGAGTTTCATTTATCGGTAGCTCCATCTTCAGTAATTGGCCCATGCAGGGCTAGAGCTCTCAGTCAGTAAGCTTACTGTTAGTATTGATATCTATTGCGGCAAGTCGTCGACCTGCAAACCTACCGGGCTAGCGCCGGCGCCCTTGATCGCGTCGATAACCTTAACGACGTCACCGTACTTTAACGATCTGGGCGCTTTGACGAAAACAGTCCGCTCTAACCGGTCGTCCTCAGGCAAGTCTGTGCGTGTTTCCATCCCCGGCTTGTAGGCCCGCTGGGATTTTCGTTCACGGAAAAGCTGAGCCAACCTTTGGCTCAGATTGGACGTGTCATTCACCGAGCCAACGCTGTCCTGGTTGAGCTTGAGCTGAAGATCGTTGGAAATCGAAACCACCAGAGTCAGTGGGTTGGGCTTGAGTTGACTTAAATCTTCGTTTGGGTCCCTCTGGGTGGGGATGTCTGCCTGAAACTTGCTTGGTCGAAGCGGGGTGATAACCATGAAGATGATGAGTACCACCAAAAGGACGTCGATCAACGGCGTAACGTTAATATAAGGAACCGCCTGTGCGCCGGTCGGCTTTTTCTCGTGACCATCCATTGACATGAACTTATGCTCCTCAAAAAGTACTAAACTGACACCAAAAGCAAGCTAGCCAGCCGCTGGCGGTGCAGGCGCTGCCGCCGCGCCCCCGCCTTTTTTCTTATCAGCAACAAGGCCGATTTTATCGATGCCCAACGCCCTGACTTCGTTAATGACCGTGACGACGTCTCCATAACTGACCGCCACGCCGCTTTTGATGTAAACAACCTTCTCTTCTTCCTTCTTGATGTTGTTTAGCATTTTTTCGACGCGGTCCTTGAGTTGCTCTTTGCTGATTCTATCCTTGTTGATGTAGTACTCACCATCGTTGGGAATCGCGATTACAATTGAGGTGTCTTTAACGATCAGTTGATCTTCGATGGGATTGTTAAGATCCTTGGGAAGGTTAACCGTGACGCCGTGCTGAAGCATAGGTGTGACGACCATGAAGATGATTAACAGCACCAGCATGATGTCCACCATTGGTGTGACGTTAATTTCTGAGTTGAAGCCACCGCTTCCGCCGCCTGACATTCCCATGACTAAATCTCCTTAAAGCAAAAAACCGGCAAGTCATTTCGCTGAATCCCCGGTTGACGCAAACGCCGACCAGGGACTCTCCGATTAGAACACCATTACGCTTTCAACTGCTTGGTGCGGTTCTTAATAAAGTAGTCAACCAACTCTGAAGCGGAGTTATCCATCTCCACGATAAAGCCGTCTACTTTCCCCGTGAAGTAGTTGAACAACCACACCGCAGGAACCGCCACCAGCAAACCCAGGGCTGTAGTAAACAGCGCCTCCGAAATACCGCTGGCGACCGCGCCGATACCAGCCTGGCCCGCATCACCCATAGCGCGGAATGCGTTAATAATTCCAAACACCGTTCCAAACAATCCTACGAATGGAGCGGTAGATCCGATAGTTGCCAATCCTGACAAACCACGCTTGAACTCCGCGGTCTTGATAGCG
>DASQKG010000362.1:0-21577 GCA_035630655.1 Pyrinomonadaceae bacterium | reverse complement strand
TGGTTTGCCGGTAACTACGCCAAGTTCAGTATGTCCACGAACCATGGAGATGGTATCCATGATCCAGGCCATCGTTTGTTCGTCAGTGTAGACGTCAGGCGCAGGGATATCGCGATCAGGTCCGATGATTGGGGCGATCTCGAAGGCATAACGGCGCGTCAATCTTTCCAGCTCGTTGATAGAGAGACTCTTCGGATCGCAGATTACGCCGCCTTTACCGCCTCCATATGGAATCCCCACCGTGGCGCATTTCCACGTCATCCACGCCGCCAGGGCCTTCACTTCATCAAGAGTCACATTTGGGTGGTAGCGTATGCCGCCTTTGGCCGGACCACGCGCGATATTGTGTTGGACGCGATAGCCCTCAAACACCTGCACATCGCCGCCATCCATCTTTACGGGGATCGAAACTATCAACTGACGCTTGGCATTACTCAGCACCGCCCGGGTCGATTGGTCGAGGTCGAGATAGTCGGCGGCACGATTGAATTGTTCCTTGGCAATTTCGAATGGATTGAGCTGCTCCTGAAAGGCTTCCCTGGTGGCCATTGTTCGTGTCTCCTGGAGGGGGGTGCGAGAGCGGCGCAATCGTAAGTCGCGCAACAGTCCAATGTCCAATGTCCGTCCCGGGTGTCTGGTGTCGGGTGTCGGGTGTCGGGTCAGAAATCAGAGGTCGGAGGTCTTCTGACTTCTGACTTCTGACTTCTGACCTCCGACCTCTGACCTCTGACCTCTGACCTCTGACCTCTGACCTCTGGCATTCGGGAACATGCACCCACCCAACGGGGTCTAAGTAACCGGACGACCCGCATGGCACCGGCGACAGTCCGACAAGTTTGGTCTGTCGTTACAACTCCAGACGACAAACTAAGGTTAGTCGGAAGACAAGGGAGGAAAGATGTTTAATAACTTAATCGAATCCAGCTCTCACACTAACGAACTAAAGCGCCGCGGTTCGTTCTTTCTATTTACAGTCGTCACCTACGCCGTGCTCTTCGTTGTCGCCGGTGTGGTGAGTATCTACGCATATGACGCCAGCATGGATAATCCGAACACTGAATCTGTTGTGATGCTAAGCCCGATGGATTTTGATCGGCCCTCACCTCCAGTGCAGCACCGCGCGCCCGCGAGTGGCAATAATAACGGGGGTAACGTCGCTGTCCGTGAGATTGCAATGGCTAGCGTGAACCGCCCTGAACTTGCCCCGAAGACGACATCAGCCGCTCCAAACACGAATCCGCCGGTTCCCGATCGTGGACCTTTCAAGATCGGTCCCAATTCCGATCCCGGTGGGCCAATCGGACCGGGAAATCGACCTGGCGGAGGTGGTTCTGAAACTGTAGGCAGAGGCACCCCGATAGTGGAAGTCGAAACGCCGCCCCCTGCGCCCGTCGAAAAACCGAAGCCAAAAATCTTGTACAAGCCAATCTTGAACGGTGTAGCTATCTCATTACCAAAGCCGCCTTATCCGCCTATCGCCCGGCAAATGCGTGTACAGGGCACTGTCCTCGTTCAGGTGTTGATTGACGAAAGCGGAAAGGTCGTCTCGGCTAAGCCTGTCTCTGGAAATCCGGCACTCCTAAACGCTGCGCAGCGTGCAGCTTTTGAGGCGCGGTTCTCGCCTACGCTGCTCAACGATCAACCGGTGAAGGTGTCTGGCGTCATCACTTACAACTTCGTGCTGCAGTAGGACAGGCATTCCTGCCTGTCCCCGCAGCGCGAGAAGTTTGTGGGGCAACCGACTAGGACTAGGTTTCAACACTTCGACAGACAGGAATGTCTGTCCTACTAATGCCACCCACCGAGACAAAGAGGTACGCGAGTCTGTGCAACCGCGTACCTCTCCCGCCTGCGATCGTAAAGCAAACTGTTAGTTTGCGTCCCCCGGGCAACCCTGACGATCCTTATCAACCACCCAAGCAAACTAACAGTTTGCTTTACGTCAAACTCACCGCCGCACGATCCCATCTCCGCCGCCGGTCATCACTTCTTTGCCGTCCTGATTGCGGCAAACCCAAGTGGAGCTCACATTGAAATATTTTTCGGTGGGCTCAAGTGCCGTCAAGGTCACTTCACAGGTAATTGTGTCGCCGGCGAACACTGGCCGGTGAAACGCGAAGGTCATTTCACGGGCGATTAAATTTATGTCGCCACCGATCTTGGTCGGAAGCGTGGCTGTCAATAAACCATGGGCCATCAGTCGCCCTCTTTCATCAGGTTTCAGGTGATGGGTGCCCTGATCACCCGAGAGCCCTGCAAATAGGCGGATGTCTTCTTCCGTGAATGTCCGCTGCCAGGACAATTTGTCGCCTACTTTCATTCTTCTTGACTCATCGAGGCCGCATCAGCGTCCAACTGCGCCAACGTTTCATAGTCTGGTTGATGTAACCAGTGGTCTGTGTAGTTGATTTCTTGTTTCTCAGCGCCAGAAGCGCGAAATGTAACAGCCTCGGGGCAGCGACCCAGGTAAAAGATCCATAAATCGTGGCAGCGCTGTAGGCGCGAAATGTGGGGGCAACGCGAGCAATTGTCATCACCGCCCCGAATATATCGCGTCTTCAGCGCTAAGACACATCAACTGGCTCTACCTGGGCCGATGGCCCAGGCTTTTACATTTCGCGCCGTTGGCGCTGAAAACCACCTACTCATTGATGGAGTACCGCAGGACCTTCGTTCGTCCAGCTATAAACAGCTCGCCCTTGTCGTTGAATACCATACCAAATGCCATGCCCTCCGGCTTAAACACGGTCAGGTAGCGGCCGTTTGTGTCAAACACTTGAATGCCTTTGATGTCGCTCACATAAACACGGCCCTTTCCGTCCACCGCGATGCTATACGCCGCGCGAAACTGTCCCGGTTGTTCACCAGCATCACCGAAGCGCGTTAGAAACTTTCCGTCCGGCCCAAACTTGAAAACTGCATTATTGAAAGTCCCAAGCGCATAAATATTACCCAAGCCATCGACTGCGACTTTCGTATCCAGCTCAGAATCGCCGCTGGCTCCACTGATGGCCTGACGAATCGTTTGCACAACCTGGCCTGAAGAGTTGAATCGAACGATGTCATCGCGGTTTCGGTACCAGGCCGCAACAAATCCTCCGTCGGGAGTTGTTCGCAAATCATCGAACCCCCAGCCGCCGGCAAATGCGACCTCGCCCAACACACTGCCGCTTTCACCTTCATGACGAGTTATCTTTCCGCGTTGAACGACGTAGACAGTACCCTTGCGATCGGCGGCAAGCCCTCGCAAAGGCATTTTCGGATCGACTATCCATTGGGTTACGAACTTGCCCGTGGAATCGAAAACCTGTATTCGGCCGCCGATGTATTCACCGACATAAATATTCCCGGCGCCGTCGAGCGCAATGCTCCGCGCGTCCTTAAACATTCCCGGACCGATTCCCTCTTCGCCAAACTTGAATGCGAGTGTGGCAAAGGTTGGAGAACTGTCTTTCGATCCCGGTGGTACGACGCCCAGGCCGCTTGGCCCACGTGGAGCGGTCGTCGGGTTAGTCATAACAGGAGGGGTGCTGCGTAAAAACGGCGCCATGAACCCGCCCAGGGCGATGGCGCCGACTATCAAGCCAATCACGGGCACGAGCACAATCACCAGGATCCACTTCACAATTTTTCCGCCGGCTCCGGCGTTTCGTAGATCGATATTGATAACCTGCGCTGGTCGCAAGGCAGTTGGAACTGAAAGCGAACTGTTGCAGTACGAGCACTTCGCGGTGAGGTTCGCGCCCACCACGTCGCGCTCATAACTCACCGGCGCACCGCATTTAGGACATTGAAACGTTTCAAGCATGATGTGTTTTAGGTTAGCGGCCTGCGCCCCCGGGGACCTGGATTATTCCCGCTCGTTGATTGGTCATCGATCTTGAGCGGGGGCAAGCCCGCCTTCCTAACGGTAGTGACCTAATTTGAAATTCTCTGTGCGTTCTCTGTGTCTCTGTGGTGAGCTTTTGGTGCAATGGTTAACCACGGAGACACAGAGAACACAGAGGTTGCACAGAGAAAAATGAAAATAGGACACCACCTTCCTAACCTCTAACTATCCTTCCCAACCTTTAACTATTTAAAGTGTACTTGTCCCGACTTCTGCCTCCTGACTCCTGACTCCTGACCTCTGACCTCTGACCTCTGACCTCTGACCTCTGACCTCTGTCTCTTCACCATCCGTTGCGTTCGCGCAACGACGTGATATGGGCCACGTGATGCCGCCCATGCCAGGCGTAAAGCGCAACATTCTTGTCAACACTAACAACGCCGATTTCCGGGTGTTGAAAAGTACGCGCAAAGTCCTTCTCGTCGAATGACCTCAGAAATACCACCCAGCGACGATGCAACGACTCCAGCAGATCCAGGGACATATCAACCGGCGCCGTCCTGGCATCGGCCAGGTTGGCCCAAAGGTTTTCATCGTAGGCCCTGATGGTCGGATGGTCCTCGGTAATTGCCAGTTTGAAACGCGTGTAGCTGTTTAAATGACTGTCGGGCACATGATGGACCACCTGCCTGACAGTCCAACCTTCAGGACGATAGGGTGTATCGAGCTGGTCGTCGTTTAGCCCTGCGACGGCTGCACGCATTCGCTCCGGCGTCGCAGCTATCTCCGCAATCATAGCCTCACGTTGTTCATTCGAAAGCGTACCTTCAAATTCAAATGGTCCGACAGGATAGCGCAAGTCCATCATCACCTCCGGTTTATTCCTCAACGATTTAGAGTTCGCGGTTTACGTAACGCAAACTGTTAGTTTGCGGATCGTTCGCTGGAGACAGCGCTGACCTCAAATCAACCGACCCGTAAACTTATCAGTTTGCGTTACATAGGACACAGCCGAAAGTTGAACTCTCTATTCCCGTATTGTCTATGGTCAAGCTGTGGGATTATTCTCAGCCGAGTCACATTAAAGGTAGATCCTATTCTGACTTCTGACTTCTGACTTCTGATCTCTGGTTCGCCCATTCTACGGCGGCGATCTTACTTGCGACAACTATGACTGAAACAGCGGACGTCGTGATTATCGGTAGCGGGATCGTAGGATCCAGCGTTGCTTATCATTTGGCTGAGCAAGGCTGCACCAACGTACTGGTAATCGAGCGCGAGGCCCATCAGGGCAAGGGCTCCACCGGCAAAAGCATGGGCGGAGTGCGCGCGCAGTTTTCCACAAACGTTAACATTCAGATGTCGCGCTACTCGATTGACTTCTTTTCACGCTTCGATGAGATAGTGGGCTACCCGGCAGACTATCGAGCTCACGGTTACCTTTTTTGCGCGACCAATGAGCGACACCTTGAATACCTGAAAGCAAACCGGCAGCGCCAGATGGCGTTGGGTGTCGATAATGTGGAACTCGTCTCAACTTCAGACATTCTGAAATTAGTTCCGCAACTCAGGACTGACGACATTATTGGCGGCACGTTTTGCCCGACTGACGGCTTCGTTGATCCTCACAGTGTGATGATGGGTTTCATGTTGAAGGCGCGCGAACGCGGCGCCAGGCTTTGGCTCGACACTGAAGTAACCGGAATTGAAACCGAGGTCGACAATCGCGGTCCCGCAACTGTTAGGACCGCGGGCCTCTCGCCCGTTTCGTCCGCTACAAATACCCCTCGACGTATCACAGGGATAAAAACTACGCGCGGCTTGGTTTCAACCCGAACAGTCGTCAATGCCGCAGGACCATGGGCCGCCAACGTCGCCCGCATGGCAGGCGCCGAACTACCCGTCGAACCTCTGCGTCGTCAACTGGTACCGACTGAGCCTTTCGCAGACTTACCTAAGCGCTTTCCGATGGTGATCGACATGTCGACGGGCTTTCATTTCCGTCGCGAAGGAAAAGGGATCTTGCTGGCCTGGAACGATCCGGAAGAGACGCCTGGCTTCAAGACAGATTTTGATACTACTTTTGTGGAAAAGATCCTAACGCGAGCGGCCGATCGCGTGCCGTGTTTGGCCGAAGCGGAAGTGAATCCACGTCGTGCCTGGGCCGGCCTATACGAGATGACTCCCGACCATCATTCCATCATTGGTCCATGCCCAAACGTCGCCGGCTTGTATTTTGTTAACGGCTTCAGCGGACACGGCGTAATGCACTCGCCCGCTTCGGGTCGAATCTCGGCGGACCTGATTCTTCAGCGCCGTTCAGACCTCATCGATGCCAGCCAACTGAGCATCGAACGCTTTGCTGAAGGACGTTTGTTAGAGGAAACCGCTGTTCTGTAAGGTAGCAAATTACGGAACCGAGGCGGGAAACGACTTCATACCTGGGCTCTCAACGCAGCGGTCTGCAATCACAAGCAACTTCATTCCGCTCTCGGCTGTCTGGCACTTCAGCAAAGGTGTCATCGTCGTTTAAGTCGCGAGAAAACTCCCAGCCCGTTCAAAGGCAAAGGCCAAAGCTTCCTTCCATTACCTCCGATAACACTCAGCAAACCAGGATATACCCCACCCGGTGAAATGTTTCCTTCCTTATTCTCATAAATATTGAAGGTGCAAATCGATTTCGTGAAAGCGTCACTCATCACTTCGTCGAGTGCCTCAGGTTCTCTTTAATCGACTCGCCTTATTGACGATTGTGTTGCCGCTGAGTGAGCTGAATTTCCCGGTCGGAAGAATAATGAAACGAATCCTGATGCTTCCGGTCTTCCCAAGCGATCCGACGCTTTTCCGTGCGGGTTCCATCTTTGAGATGTCGTTTCCAGTAGACACTCCTATCCTTTTGGTTAGGCCTTTCATGTATCGTGAAGCCAGAACCCTTGCATTTCGAATACAACAGGTTGGCACAGTCGTTGCCGATACTCTCTTTACATCCGATCCGAATGGCCCAGCCAGCAAGCGATCTTGCTGCAGATAGACACTCACGGAGTTTCAAATATGAAAACCACCTCAGATGAAAAGCGGACAACCATAAAAAAGCTCACATTATCCTTAAAGGCCCTGACGACCGCTTTGGTGTTGGCGGGTGCACTTCTGCTTCCAGTTTCGCCATCCCGGGCCGCCAGCAACCCTCCCAGCAAAAAATCTATTCGCGACCGCGTTGGGCTAGTCAGAGAAACGCTCAAGCAAAAAGCAGTAGGTGATCCAATTCCTGGAACCAAGCTTACCTTTGCCGAGAGGGCTCTGGCCCAATGGGGAAATTGGGGAAATTGGGGTAACTGGGCCAACTGGAATAATTGGAATAACTGGAGAAACTGGGGCAATTGGGGTAACTGGGGTAACTTCTGATACGAGCCTTCGTTACCGCACCAGTGAACTCGGTTCTTTGATGTAGCGGGTCCGGATTGGGCCACTGCCAATCCACGATCAGTAAAGCGCCCGCGCACCTGCAGTCCTAAGGTTTCAGGCCGGCCTCTCTGTGTGGCGTTGAGACCCGCGACGTCCGTCAAGAGATTCTCAAGCCACACATCAATTCAGACGCTTAGTGTCTCGCCATGGTGACTTCTGACAAGATATCAGCTGATAAAAGCTTTCCATTTCCTCCAGCAGGCGTGGGCCTTTTGATCGTTCAGCCTTCTCCGTTTTGCAATATCAATTGTGATTACTGCTACCTTCCTGAGAGAACCTCCCACAAGCGGATGCCGACATCTGTTCTGAAGCAATCAATAGAAAGAGTAATTGCTGCTGGTCTGGTGGGCGAGAGGCTGAGTATCGTCTGGCATGCCGGTGAGCCGCTGGCGCTACCGATCGCTTTTTACGAAGAAGCCTTTGAGGCGATTGCTTCACTCCCGATTGCTCAAGGAAAGATTACTCATTCCATGCAATCCAACGGGATGTTAATAAACGATGAATGGTGTTCGTTCCTTCGGGCGCATGACATCAAGCTGGGATTGAGCATTGATGGTCCTGCCTTCATTCACGATGCCCACAGGAAAACGCGCGGCGGTAAAGGAACTCATGCGCAGGTCATGAAAGGTGTCGAAGTTCTGCGCCGGCATCAATTAGATTTCCATGTCATCGCTGTTATCACCGAACAAGCACTGGACTTCCCTGATGAGATTTTCCAGTTTTTCTTAGACAACGGGGTGCGTCAGGTCGGATTTAATATTGAGGAATTGGAGGGTGTAAACCAAACCTCAACATTAACTGGCGACTCCAAAGGGCAAAGAGTTAAGGATTTCTTCCGCAGGATCTACGAGCTACAGAAGGAATCTGACGGAGTTGTAGCAGTTAGAGAATTCGATCGTGCTTACCAGGCTATTGCCCAGGGTAGTGTGGAAGACGAACCGTTAAGTTTTCCTCAAAACGATCAAGTCGTGCCCTTCGCAATTATCAGTGTCGCCTATGATGGAAGTATCTCTACTTTTTCTCCTGAGTTGCTTGGCTTGAAGAGCCCAGAGTATGGCGAATTTTACTTTGGCAACGTGATGACGGATGACCTTACCGGCGTCGCCGCAAGCCTTAAGTTCCAACATGTGCTCAGTGACATTCAAGCTGGAGTGCGGCTCTGTTCTGAAACGTGTGAGTATTTCTCGTTTTGCGGCGGCGGCGCACCCTCAAACAAATACTACGAGAACGGTTCTTTCGCTTCGGCGGAGACCATGTTCTGCAACTACACGATCAAGACTCCTATCGACATTGTCCTGGAAGATCTTGAATTGTCCCTCGGTCTTTCCTTACCAGGTGTCGAATCTCAAAATATTGTTTCCGCAGTGAGGTGAACCAATGGCCGAACGAAAATGCTTAATACCTAACTTCGAAGAAGACATATTTATTAACTATAACCACGATGACAACAGGACCACGCTCGCCAACTTAACGGGTTGGGTTGACACCATGCATGAAACCCTGGCAACTCGGTTGACTCAGTTGATTGGGGAGGAACCCAAGATTTGGCGAGACGGAAAGGAAATGCGAGGCAATGATGTCCTTGACGAAACCATTGTCATCAGACTAGCAAAGACCGCTTTTCTCGTTTCGGTATTTTCTCCCAGTTACGTCAACTCTGTCTGGTGCAAGCGAGAGCTCAACGAGTTCTACAAGCGCGCGGCCGAAAACGGTGGCATCAAAATTAATAATAAATCGCGGATTTTCAAAGTCATGAAGACTCCGATTACGGATGATGATCCCCACTTTGATGCCTTCAAGGGAACCGACGTTCCGATCGAGTTACAAACTCTCTTACGCGAATCCCTAGGATATGAGTTTTACGACTTCGACAACAGTGGGAGGCTGAGGGAATTCTGGCCCGAGATGGACCCAGGACGTCTGACAAAGTTCTTCGAACGGTTGGAGGACCTGGCCCAAGATATAAAGAAATTTATCAGGGACCAGCGAAAACAGCTAAGCAAGAACAATATATATCTGGCGGAGACAACCCCCGAGCTCAACGAGGATCGTAACGAAATCAAACGCACGTTGTTGTTGCGCAACTACCATGTCCTGCCTGACGAGAACCTTCCCTTGGAGGAGTCCGCACTCGAAGAGAAAGTCCGAGGCTACCTCCAACGCTCGATCATGTCCATTCACCTGATCGGGGCGGACCATACAATGATGACCGCCGACAAAGACCGAATCGAATTGAGAAATAGACAACATCATCGAGCAGCACAACTGGTTCAAAAGCAACATGAACTGGCGATGATCCGCGGAGATGGTGATTCCGAATACTCCCGACTCTTGTGGATGCCGGATGCATTGACGGCAAGAGATGAGGACTATCAGGATTTCCTCGCGTATATCCAAAACGACCCGGGCGTCGACGAAGGCGCTGAGGTGTTGTGCGGGACCAGGCTGGAGGATCTGAAAACGATCATCCAAAGAAAGCTGAATTACCACACTGTGCAAGAGCCTGACAACGATAGGCCCGTACGGGTTTACTTACTCTGCGACAAACAGGATTTGAGTGCTGTCGAGTCAGTTTGCACGTATCTGAAGTCCCGGAACTGCGACGTTACTCTTCCCTTTAACGAGGCTTCTGAAGGCTCTACCGGCCACAAAGAGCATCTACAGCTTTGCGACGCGGTGCTCGTCTTTTATGGAGCGGCAAATACGATGAAATGGAAACTTGACTACTTACAGAGAATTAACGTTTTTCGGGATGGTAGGCCGATGTTGGCCCGAGGTATTTATGTGTCGGGGCCAGAAACGGAATTCAAGAAGGATTTCCAAACTGATACGGCACTGGTCATGAAGAATTTTGGCGAATTCTCGGCGGCATCTCTCCAGCCATTTATGGACCAAATTGACCGGGCTAATTCGAAAACGAAGCCCAAGGTAGCGTAATCATGAGCGAAGAAAAAACAAACCCTTTTCCAGGCTTGCGCCCCTTTAAATTCCATGAGCATGAGTTGTTCTTCGGGAGGGAGGAACAGTACGAACAGATGGTCAAGAAGCTCGGTAGTACGCGCTTCTTAGCAGTAGTCGGCACATCCGGGAGCGGCAAGTCATCACTCGTACGGGCAGGACTGATCCCCGCGCTTTATCACGGCATGATGACGAATCCGCGCCCAAAGTGGCGAGCAGCCATATTCCGACCTAAAGAGGACCCGATTCGGGAGCTTTCGATGGCATTGAACCACCGTCGCGTCTTTGGTGCCTCTCAGACAGGAAACGGTTCGTCGCGTTTTCGTGTGGGTGAAGTTATCGATTGGCCCAGCTTATGTGCCAGGCTAAATGACGAGACCGAAAAGGCTCGCACCGGCCCAACCAGTAGAGTCATTGGTCGGTTACCACTTAACCTAAAGCAAGTGATCCTCGGTGGGGCTTCCAAAAGAGATCTGGAGCAACTTCCAAGGTCTGAGTTCGTTCACGCATTCAATGCAATTCTCCAACAGAGAGACTTTTACCACGCCACTGAATTCGAAAGAGTTGCCGTTACGCACGAAACCCGGGAATTGCTAAAACGTGGTCAACACAACTTGTCCGATACGGAAATCGAAAAGCTCAATCGTCTCTTACTCGAGGCTTCATATCCTCAAGAAATTGCCAAGAACGCCGCGATTCAAACGAAGATTACCGAAGTCACCCTGCGCTTAGGGGATCTCGGACTCGTCGAAGCGGTCCGTCAAGCTAATCTCGGCAGCGACGAGAACCTGCTGGTGGTAGTCGATCAGTTTGAAGAACTATTTCGCTACGCCAAAATCTCAGAAAACGGCCCTCACGGAAATCAGGCCGCGGCTTTTGTCAAATTGCTTTTGGAGGCCAGCAACCAGAGAGATATTCCTATTTACATTGTCCTTACAATGCGCTCTGATTACTTGGGCGACTGCGCGAAGTTTTGGGACCTTCCCGAAGCCATTAATGAGGGTCAGTATCTAATACCGCGTTTAACGCGTGACCAATTCCGAGAAGCGATTAGGGGTCCGATCACATCCCGGGGAGTTGAGATTGCGCCACAATTGGTGAATCGACTCCTTAGAGATATGGGCGATGATCCGGATCAACTTCCAATCCTCCAGCATGCCCTGATGCGGACCTGGGAAAAGTGGAATGATGATCATGTTGAAGGTCAGCGGATTGATGTTCGTCACTACGATGCTGTTGGAAAAATGGCTGAGGCACTCTGTTTACACGCCGACGAAGCCTATAACGACTTGCCAGACGATCGTAGCCGCTGGATTGCAGAAAAGCTATTTAAGTGTTTGACCGAAAAGGGGAGCGGTGAACGGGAGACGCGGCGCCCGACGCAACTAAGAGAACTTCGTGCCATCTCGAAGGCGGAGTATAAAGAACTCATTAGCGTGATTAATGTGTTTCGGCAAAAGGGACGGTCGTTTCTGATGCCCTCAGCCGGGAAGACACTGACGAGGAAAAGCTCGATTGATATTTCACACGAGAGCTTGATTCGCAATTGGAAGCGACTGCGCCAGTGGGTAGATGATGAAGCGCAAGCCGCGAGCAATTACCGCAGGCTAGCAGAGACCGCAAAGCTACACGATGAAGGCAAGGCACCCCTGTTGTCGGATGTGGAAGTAAAACATGCCTTGGGGTGGCGCAATCAAAACAACCGAAATCGAGCCTGGGCAGCACGCTATCATCCCTATTTTAATGACACCATTCAAAAGACATATAAACATGCCAAGTCGGAGAAAAGCCGAAGGTTACGCGACAGGATCATATTTGACCGAGCAATAGCTTTCCTGGATACCAGTCGTCTAGCATGTCTAAGGAAAAAGGAGGAACTAAAGAAGCGGCGTCGGCTCCAGCTTAGGAGAACCCAGGCAATAGCTGCCGTCTTCATACTTGCTTTTGTTTTCTGTCTAGTCTTTTGGCAGACGGCCCGCACGGAAAAGGAACTCAGCAAACTCTTGATCTATGCTGGGAATATTAACTCGGCGCGCAGCGAGTTCGACCGCGGGGACTTTGCTCGAATGTATAGACTATTGGGGACTCTTTCGGCCCCCGCCTATGATCATATGCGCGGCTTTGAGTGGCATTTTTCAACTCGACCGGACAAATCTCTTCAATACAGACTAACTCAACCTGACTCCGTACTTTCCGTCGCGTATCTTCCGGATAGACATCAACTTGCCTCTGCATGCGCCGATGGTACGGTAACGCTATGGGACGCAAAAACCGGTTCAGAGATAAACCACTTCAAGCTGGCAGAACGTGCTGCCAAGGTCGTTTTCTCACCTGATGGAAAATCAGTTGCGACAGTCGACAGTACACAGAAGGAAGCAACCCTGTGGGATATGACTGACGGACGCAGGATCGGTGATTTGAAAGAGTTTGATCCTGCTGAGGGGACTAGTGGAGAGCATACCCATAGCCAAGATAACAAGACTAATGTTCAGGCAGTGGCCGTTGCTCCTGACGGGAAGTTTGTCGTAGTGAGTTTGGCAAGCCGCGACGAGCAAAACCCGGAAAGCAGTAAGAACACAATACAAATCTGGGACGCCAGTACACTCCGATTAACGAATCAAACTTCGGAAACGTCTTCGCACGCTTTCTTAACCCTAGCAGTGTCAATCGATGGGACAGTTGCTATTGGGAGTTCCGAGGGCACTATCGACTTGTTGGCAGCACAGAGCCTGCAGCGGTTGGGACGCTTTCAGGAAACCTTCCGCAATACTATCGACATGCTGGGGCCAGACTCGGGTACTAACAGCATCACAACGCTGGCATTCTCCCCCGACGGGAAGATGCTTGCCAGCGGCCGAACTGACGGCAGCATCAACCTCTGGAGCGTTGCAGCACAGAAGGAGGTGAAGACTATATCAGCGCATCCGCGACCCATAACTTCGATTGCTTTTTCGGAGGATGGGAAAACACTGGCATCGGCGGGAGACAACGGAAGCGTTGGGATCTGGGAGACCGGTTGTTTGTCGGCGCTTTCAACGAAGAACGAGTCTAAAGATTGTCGCGAACAAGCAGTACTGACGGGCCACTCTGACTCCATTCTTAGCGTTTCCTTCCGCTCCGACAGCAATCTTCTGGCTACGGCGAGCAGGGACAAGACAGTAGGGTTGTGGGATACAAATGCGAAAAGCGACGCGCGCTCGACGTCCTTTCCCGGATACTTGGATCAGACTTCATTCATAAAGTTCTCACCTGACGGAAAGGTTTTGGGGGCTGTTAGTCGGAAGGGACTCGTGAAAGTCTGGGATGCGACAACAATGGAGGAAAAATCTCTGCGAGGTTCCGATGGCAGACCGAGAATCGATCGCTTTGCCTCCCTGGTGTTTGCGCCAGGCGGGAAGGTGTTTGCCACTTGGAATCCCGAAGGGGGAATCACGCTTTGGGACACCAATACCTTGACGGAGACTGGAAAGCTGCAGGGAGCCACGCCCACCCCCAGGGAAAACAAATTCCTAATGGCTTTCTCGAAGAAGAGTGATCGACTGATTACCTGGACCCAGGAAGAGGGTATCACCGTGTACGACACTAAGCTCAAATTAGCAAAGGTGTCGACTCGCCCGTTACTAACCACTAGCAATTTTTTGTTAGTAGCTTTTTCTCCCGATCTGGGAATACTGGCTGCGGGTATTTCTAATGGCGGGGTAGAATTGTGGGACACGCGGACTGGAAGACTATTAACAGAGCTTCGCGGCAATTCTGGTCCTGTGCTTTCGATCGCTTTCTCGAATGACGGTCGAAGACTCGCCACCGGTTATGCCGATAACACGGTGAAGATTTGGGACCCGACAAACTTTGAAAAACCGGTCACTCTTACGGGACATAGTGCGCCTGTGCAAGCGTTGGCTTTTTCGGACGATGGCAAACGACTTGCCACTGGAAGCTGGGATGCATCGGTGAAAATCTGGGACACTGACCCGAACCATTGGGACATGAACGTGGATCTCTGGAACAGAACAAAGAACCGCCAGGAATTACTCACACTGCAAGAAAAAGGCCAGGAAGATCCGATCTTGTCGGTTTCATTTTCACCCGATGGAAAAACCCTTGCGGCCGCCCGCGCTAACAACTCCATAAGGCTCTGGTAGATGTTTTCCTGCGGAAATTATCCTTACCCAACGCTTTCCGTGGAGTCTAGCCAGCGCGTGATTTCATTCATCGTCGATTCATAAACTTGTTGCTGGGGGACGCCGGCGCTCTTAGGAAGTTTTAGTGAGTGGTCGCCGCCTTCGATGGGATAGAGCGTTGCGGGTAAGCGGTCTCTCTTAATTATGGCGCGCAGTTCGTCGGGAGTGCCGAAGCTATCGCGTGTGCCCTGGACGAAAAGCATCGGTGACTTGATGTTTTTCAGGTGGGCATCGCGCAGTTTGTCAGGCCTGCCGGGTGGATGCAGTGGGTAACCGAGGAATACCAGGCCAGACAGTTCCAGTTCTGTCGATTCGGCTGCGACTTGAGAAGCGATTCGCCCACCCATAGACTTGCCGCCAATTGCCAGCCGGTTTCCCCTTAGGTTCTTATGCTTGTGGGCAGCTTCAATAACAGAGCGATAGCAGGATTCGAGTTTCGCTTTTGGATCGGGAACATGGCGGCGCTGATCCATATAGCTAAAGTTGAAAGTCAGCACGTCGACGCCCCGGGCCGCGAGGCCGTTTGCGAAAAGTGTCATGAAGGGGTGTAACTGACCGGCGCCCGCGCCGTGGCCAAGGATTAACGTGATGCCCGTCCGCTGCTTCTTTGGCGCAAGATAAAGCAGAGCCGTTACGCTATCACTGTCGTTGACTCTTACGGTGAGTGTTGTCGGCTCGGTTGTCATACGATGAAATACGTTGGTTATCCTGGTCCATCCAGCGGACGACAAGCAAACTAACAGTTGCTTTACATTAAGTGAAGATTCGCGGCACGCGTCCGCCAATGCCGCAAGTCACTTCATAAGACAGAGTGCCGGCTGTCTTTGCCAGATATTCAGCCGTTACCTCGAGTTTCCCTTCCTGGCCCATCAGAGTTATCTCATCGTTGACTTGAACACCAGGGACGTTCGTCACGTCGATGATCGTGAGGTCCATCGAGATGCGCCCGATGACTGTGGCATAGACGCCGCGAATGATTGCGTGACCACGATTAGAGAGGGCGCGCATGTAGCCGTCGTCGTAGCCTATGGGAATCGTGGCCACCAGTGTCTTACTTGACGCTTCAAACGTGCAGCCATATCCAACTGTCTCGCCGGCAGGCACCCACTTCAACAAAGTAATTCGTGAATGCAGCGACATTACCGGATGCAGTTTCACATCGCGATGCGCCGGATCGAGAATGTCTCGCCAAAGGCCGTAAAGCACACCGCCCGGACGGACCATGTTTGCCTTCCCTTTCTGAAAGGCGTCGGGCTGGCCAAATATGCCGGCCGAGTTTGCGAGGTGTTGAAAGGTTGGTTCAAAGCCGTGCTGGCGAAAGGCGCCTGCGACGTTCTCAAAACGTTGAATTTGATCGCGAGTTAAAGGGCCGCATGATGGTTCATCGGCGGCGGAGAAGTGGGTCATCAATCCGTCGACACGAACATTCGCAAACCGCTTTAGCTGCGCGACGAAATCTCTAACTTCATCAAAGCGTACACCCAGACGGCCCATGCCCGTGTCGATCTTTACGTGGACATCAGCCACCTCGCCGCGTTCACGCGCGGCTCGATCGATTGCTTCGATTGCATCCAGACGGTAGACCGCTGGAGTGAGTTTATGGTGCAGACAAGCCGTAGCTTGTCCTTCCCAGAAGCCGGCCAGACAGAGAATTGGTTTCGTGATGCCGGCCTGTCTCAGTTCAATTCCCTCTTCGGGTAACGCTACCCCAAACCAATCCGCGCCTTCTTTCTCCAACCTTCGCGCACATTCCACCGCCCCGTGACCATAAGCATTGGCCTTAACAACAGCCATGACACTCACGTCGGAACCCACCTGGGTTCTGACTACATGGAAATTTGAAGCCAGAGCACTAAGATCGATCTCCGCCCATGTCGGACGGCGCCCTGTTTGCTCAGTTCGAGCTTTTGAAGTCGAATCAGACAAGTTGAAGATGACTCCGGATTACGCTTTGCTATTCTCGATAGAGATTATCGAAGCGCATGCTCGACGGAGTAAAGCGGAGGCGCACGGTGTCGGTGGGGCCGTTACGTTGTTTGGCGACAATAAGTTCAGCAACGTTCTTTTCGTCGTCAGGCATGCTGTCGCGTTCTTCTGGTGTTTTGTACTGCTCGGGCCGATAGATGAATGCCACAAGATCCGCGTCCTGTTCAAGCGCGCCGGATTCACGAAGGTCTGCGAGTTGCGGGCGGTGATCGGAACGCGCTTCAGGCGCACGTGAAAGTTGCGATAGCGCCACCAACGGAACATTTAGCTCCTTCGCCAGGCCCTTAAGTTCACGAGAGATTTGGGATACCTCCTGCTGTCTCGACTCTGTTCGCTTTGCCGAACCACTCATCAATTGAAGATAGTCAACTACGATCAGGTCTAAACGCTTCTGTTCCGCTGCCAGACGTCGGGCCTTCGCGCGCATTTCCAGAACCGTAATCCCGGCAGTGTCATCAAGGAATATCTTCGCGTCGGCTAACGTGCCTAACGACTTCGCAATCTGCGCCCATTCCGGTCGCGATAAAAAGCCATTTCGGAAACGCTGTGCATCGATGTTGGCCTGTGAACACAGCATACGCATTACCAGGGCCTCTTTCGACATTTCCAAAGAGAACACGCCAACAACCGCCCCCGGGACGTGAATAGCGGCATTTTCCGCAAGCATCAGCGCGAAGCTTGTTTTGCCCATGGATGGACGCGCGGCAACAATGATCAAGTCCTGACGTTGCAAGCCCGAAGTTATCTTGTCGAGGTCTGCAAAGCCGGTGGTTAGGCCGGTTAATACCGCCGCGCGGCCTTCCATCTCCTGAATCTTTTCCAGCAGTTGTTCGGCAACCGGCTTAACGTGAACGAAGCCCTGACGTATTCGTTCATCCGCCAACTGAAAGATGGCGTGCTCCGCGTGATCGAGGATGAGCTCCGGTTCGTCTTCCTGTTCCAGAGCCTCCTGCGTGATCTTGTTCGCGGCTCTTATGAGATTTCGCAGCATAGACTTGCCGCGCACCACTTTTGCGTAATTTTCTATGTTGGTCGAGTGCGGCAAACCATAAGTGAGGTTGGTGATGAAAGTGATCCCGCCGACCGACTCGAGCGCGTTTTCCTTCTTCAGCTCCTCGCCGATCAGGATAGGATTAATTTCGCCGCCCCGTTCGAAAAGCGCGCTCATCGCGGAGAAGATGCGCCGGTGTGAGGGCACATAAAAGTCCTCAGGCCGTAGCAATTCAATTGCCTGGCTGATTAAGCCGTTATCAATAAGGATGCCGCCCAGGATTGCACGTTCAGCTTCGGCGCTATGTGGCAATGAACGTTCGAACGATTGCTCGCGAATAGGATCAGGTGTGGCCATGTATCAGATTTTTGCTGGTATTTCGTGTGATTCGTGGATCGCTTTGCCGGAACCGATCAAACAGTCCACGAAATACACGAAACGAAGCAGTGAATAACGGAGTATGTGAATAATGAAAACGACGCCACAAGTCAAAAACTCGCGGCGTCGAAATATACTACAGCGATCTTACAGCGCCAATGAACTGACTACTGATGCGTGTTTTATATCTACTCGGCAGCTTCCGCTGACTCTTCTTCGGTCGCGCCTTCGGATTGCTTCGCCAATTCTGCTTCCTGCTCAGGCGACAGGTGACCAACAATAACCTCGCCCTCAGGAGCGACTTTCACTTGCAGGTCAATCGTCACTTCGCGATGTAAACGAAGCGGCACCGTGAAATCGCCAACCCGTTTAAGCGGCTCGCGCAGGTGCAACCTATGACGGTCGATCTCATAACCACGCTCCTTCAAAGCCTCCGCAATGTCCATCGAGGTCACGGAGCCGTAAAGCGCGCCCTGCTCGCCGGCTTTACGCTTGAACTCGAGCACCATCGATCGCATCTTCTCGCCCTGTCCTTCGGCGTGATTGCGTTCGGTCGCTTCCTTCTTCAGCAGCGCAGCGCGCTCCTGCTCAATCCCTTTAACATTGCTCGCAGTGGCTTCGACTGCCAGTTTGCGCGGCAAAAGGTAGTTGCGGGCGTAACCGGCACGCACTCGCACAATCTCGCCACGTGTACCGAGATCATCAACGTCTTCTCGTAAAAGTATTCTGGTGTGCGCCATGATGGCAGTTCCCTTTCTTTAATCCGTTGTGTACGGCAATAGCGCGATGTTGCGCGCGCGCTTGATTGCCTCGGCAAGCATTCGTTGATGAATGGCGCAGTTGCCCGAAATTCGCCGCGGCAAAATCTTGCCACGCTCGGGAATATAGTTTCCCAGGAACCGGACGTCCTTGAAGTCGATAATGTCTACTTTCTCGATGCAAAAGCGACAGATTCTACGACGACGCATACGGCGTCCGCGCCCACCCTGCATTGAACGGCCACGGTCGAAATCGTCGTCGCCCCCTCCGTTGTAACGGCGTCCTCGGTCCTCATAATTTGTTGACATAAATATCCTCTTAAATCGTTATCGTTATCGGCAGTTCTGAGCTGAAGCTTTAGCTTGGCTTCCAGCGAAACAACAACCTGAAGGTTGAACTCTGAACTGCCCGCCCCAGGCGTTAAGCAGCGTCCTCGACTTCCTCAACTTCGTCCGCAGCAAACTCTGCGGTGGCGCCGGCAGGCTTCTGGTCGTTCGTTCGCCCGCCGCCTGATCGTCTGGCCGCCTTCTTTTCCCGCTTCGCTTTAAACTTCTCTGCGCGCTGGCGGTCTTCATCTACGCGCACTGTGATGTATCGGATGATGCGATCGTTCACGCGCATGCGGCGTTCGAGCTCGGCGATCTCATGGCCAGACCCTTCAATCTCCAGAAGCATAAAGTGGCCTTCCGTTTTATGAAGAATCTCGTACGCAAGCTTCCGCTTGCCCATACTTTCCGCCTTGGTGATCGTTCCGCCCTGGTCGGTAACAATTTGTTTGAAACCGTCCGTCAGACGAGTAACCTCGTCCTCGTCCGCATCGGGGTTCACTATGAACACCACTTCGTATTGTCTTTTCGTTTCCAAAATATCCTCCTACGAGAGTGACAGGTGACGAGTGACAAGTGACAAGCCAACCACCATTGCTTTGGCGTCACTTGTCAGCTGTCGCTGTTCACGCGTTGTACTCCGTCATTGCTTTCAAAACACCATCGCTCAGGATGGTATGAACTGCCTCAGCGCTTCTCTCCAAAACCTTTTCAACTTCAGTGCGCACCGCCTTCGGAAAGGGATCCAGCACGAATCTCTTAGGGTCAGCAATCGGATGATCGGGCTGGATGCCTATTCGCAACCGGGTGAACTCATCGGTCCCCAGCGAAGCGATCATCGACTTCAGACCGTTGTGACCACCAGCAGACCCGCGGGCCCTAATTCGAATTTTTCCAAACGGCAGCGCCAGGTCGTCCGATATCACGATTAAATGCTCTCTCGGCGGCGACAGCTTGTTTTTTGCCACCAAACAAGCGACCGCTTCGCCACTGAGATTCATATAGGTCTGCGGCTTAACCAGCTTGACCTGGCGACTCTCGATTTCGCCACGACCTATCAGGGACTGGCACTCGCGCCGAGATACCTTGATCCCGGCTTCCGCGCCCAGTATGTCAATCAACATGAATCCCAGGTTGTGTCGCGTCCATTCATATTCCGCGCCCGGATTTCCCAGACCAACGACCAAACATTGCCGATTGTCGATTGCCAATTGCCCATTTCAAGACGCTGTCAATCGCCTGGTCCAATGCCGCCAACGCGAACTGGCAAATTGGCAATTGGAAATCGGAAATTGGCAATCCGCCTACTCCTTCTTCGACTCCTCGCCCTCTTCGTCTTCCTTCTTGCCCTTGCCAATTACTTCTGGCTCAGCCGCACCTTCAACCTCAACAGGCGCTGCCACAGGCTCTTCCTTCACTATGCCTACTGTCGCAATGACAGTGTCGGGTGGCGTAAGAATCTCAATACCTTCGGCTACTTTTAGATCTGAAGCGTGGAGCACATCGTGAACCTTAAGTTCGGTAACATCGACGTCGATCGAATCGGGAATTTCCCTGGGTTCGCAGCGGATCTCGATCTCGCGAAAGATTTGCTCTAAGACACCCTGCTCTTCACGCACTCCATAGGGCTCGCCAACCAGGTGCAAAGGAACTGTGACTTCGATCTTCTGACCCTTAACCAGTCGCGTAAAATCCGCATGAATCAATCGGCTCCTCACCGGATCGATCTGACGGTCATGAAACATTACTTCGCTCGGTCCAACGCCTTCGATGTCGAGAGTGAAGATGCTGTTACGTCCGGACTCGGAGCGCAGAATCGCGGCCAGCTCACGAAGTGGCGCCAGCGCGGCGACGCTGCCGCCCTCGCCACCGTAAACCACGACCGGAATCAATCCATCGCGGCGGGCACGGCGAGCATCATTTTTGCCGCGGCCTTCCCGCGCTTTAGCCTGAACCGTTATCTCTTTTCGTTCTTCTGCCATGACTACTCCTCTTAACAAACATTCAGCGATCAAGCCTGTAGTTCAGAGTTCACGACAAGCTGAAGCTTGAACTCTAAACTACAGATTTGATCGCTGATGGACTTCTTAAGCCATCAGTGTTTGCCCTCCGCTAAACGAAGAGCGAGGAAACGCTGGTTTCCTCGTGGATCGACTTGATCGCTTTCGCCAGAAGCGGCGCGATACTAAGGACCTTTATCTTTTTCAACTCACACGCGTGGTCGCGTAGCGGAATCGTATTCGTGATCATTATCTGCTCGATCTCGGAAGCGTCGAGCTGATCCACCGCTGGTCCCGATAAGACCGCGTGCGTGAAACAAGCATGAATTCTTTCCGCACCAGCATTTTTCAACGCTTTGGCCACTTTAGTCAAGGAGCCACCCGTGTCGCACATGTCGTCGACAATCAAGCAACTACGGCCACGCACGTCGCCGACTACGTTCATTACCTCGGCTACATTCGCTTTTTCGCGGCGTTTATCGCAAAGTGCAAGTTCCGCATCGAGGCGTTTCGCGTATGCCCGCGCACGCTCGGCACCACCGGTATCAGGAGCAACTACCGTCAAATCCGGCAAAGGGTTTTCCTGATAATAGCCAATCATCACCGGCGCGGAGTAAAGGTGGTCGACCGGGATATCAAAGAACCCCTGAATCTGGGCCGCGTGCAAATCGATCGCTAATAGACGATCTGCGCCCGCAACCGTAATC
>DASQKG010000361.1:0-11711 GCA_035630655.1 Pyrinomonadaceae bacterium | reverse complement strand
GATTCCCCCCACCATCGTGGTCCTCGCCGTGACTCGCTTCGGCCTGCTCACACTGATCGCCGCCGTGATTTTCTTACATCTCACAGTCTTCTTCCCCGTCACCACAGAGCTTTCCGCGTGGTACGCGAGCAGCTTCATTCTCGATCTGGTCGTGTTGGTTGCACTGGCCGTCTATGGCTTCTACACATCGCTTGCCGGTCAACCGCTGTTTCGCGGCGCATTACCGGAAGACTGAAGCCGAGGGCGGAAAACGACAATAATTTCAAGAACTCAAGGCGGAAGCCCTCTGGCGCAGCATGACAGACAGGAATGTCTGTCCTACTTAACTAGAATCTCATCGACAAAGATCCAGGCGTCGCGATTATGGCCCGCGTGCCATGATGGAAGTTTTCCGTAGTTGCGGGCACGGATGCGAATGTAGCGGAGTTCTTGTTTTTGTATCTGTTTCACGAAGTCTTTGATGACCACACCGTATTGCTTCTCCGGCACCTCATTACTAACTGAGCCAGCCGGACGAAAGTTGCGGCCATCACCAGAGACTTCAAACTCTACCTGGCGCGGCATCCAGATCCACGAACCAACGTCCTGCAGAAACCCTGCGCCCAACTTCGAGACGCCTTGAACCTTACCCAAATCAACCACCGCAATCAGGTCCTGTCCCTGATAGCCTTGCCATCCACCGCCGCTCCAGTTCGCCGTTCCCCTGATGCCGTCGATCAAAGCCAGGTCTCCGCCACCTGTGTATTGCGAGCTGTACTTTGAAATCAGCGAGATGGTCCAGTCGTGTGGAATTCGTAGGTAGCGTGCGGTGGCCACAAGACTACGCCCGCCTCGGTTGTCGATTGCGATTGCTTTGATTGTGGTATTCCGATCGATGAAGAAGGGTTTCGTAAACGACGAAGATTGTGGTCCAGGTTCGGAGCCATCGGTTGTGTAATAAATCTTCGCGGCGTTCCCCATTGACTCAATACCAATCATCTGACGATGCTTGAAGCTCTTACCGGCTGCCTCAATCACCGGCACGGGTACGATTTGGTTGCCGTCAATTCGCGAAACAGGAACGTCAGTTTCACTCGAACCCCATCGAACATTTGGCTGCGCGCCCATCTCAAAGATCAATTCTCCGCCCGCCATCAAGTCGCTATGCAGCAGATACGACTTTGTATAAGGCTTGCCGTTCAAACGCGCCGATCGGATGTAGAAGTTTTTCTCCGAAACCCCACGAGCCTTGATCACAAACGACTTCCCATTCTCGAGATTGAAACGCAATTCAGGAAACAACGGAGTGCCAACCGCATAGACAGGCGAGCCCGGCGTGACGGGATAAAAACCGGCCGCGCTCAACACATACCACGCTGACATCTGCCCGCAGTCTTCGTTTCCGATCAAACCGTCGGGCACGGGCTTGTAAAAACGATCCATGATCTGCCGCACGCGAAACTGCGTCTTCCAGGGCTGGTTCGCATAGTTGTAAAGGTAGGCAACATGGTGGCTTGGTTCGTTGCCGTGCGCATACTGGCCAATCAATCCAGTGATGTCTGCCTGCTCACGTCCGGTGGTTTTACTTTCAGCGTCGAACATCGCGTCCAGCTTGCGCGCAAAGTTTTTCTTTCCACCCATCAACGCGATTTGGCCGGCAATATCCTGCGGCACCAAAAAGGTGTATTGCCATGAGTTGGCTTCTGTAAAATTGAAATCAACTTCGCGCGGATTAAATGGCGCGAGCCAACCCGCGTTCGAGCGCGGACGCATGAAGCCTGACTGGGGATCGAAAACGTTTTTGTAGAACTGCGCGCGCGCGATGTAACGTTCGTAATCGAAGGTGCGACCAAGCGTTTGCGCGACCTGCGCGATGCACCAGTCGTCGTAAGCATATTCAAGCGTCTTGGAAACTGATTCGCGTTCGTCCTCGAGATTCATGAAGCCCTGACTCTTGTAAGAGTCGAGACCGAAGTGACTGAGCTCCGCGCTGTGCTTCATCGCCGCAAACGCGCGCTCGAGATCGAAACCGCCGATGTCTTTCGCGGCGGCATCGGCGATGACTGAGACAGCGTGATAGCCGATCATCGTGTCGGTTTCATTTGCCGCCAGTTCCCAAACAGGCAAACGCCCGCCTTGTTCAAACTGCGCAAGAAAGGTCTTGATAAAATCTCGTGTGCGCTTCTGATCGATGATCGTGTAGAGCGGATGCGCCGCCCGGAATGTATCCCAGAGTGAAAACACGGAGTAGTTGTCAAACCCTTCGGCCTTGTGATTCTTGAAATCGCGCCCGCGATATTGACCGTCAACGTCCATGAACAGATTGGGATGGATCATGGCGTGATAGAGACCGGTGTAGAAGTTCTTGAGTTGCGCGTCCGTTCCGCCAGTGACTTGTATCTTGTTTAGTTCCGCGTTCCAGGCGCGTGTAGCGTTCGCTCTCACCTTGAAGAAATCCCAATGAGGTAGTTCCGTTCCCAGGTTCTTGCGCGCGCCGGCGATGCTCACCGTAGAGACTCCGACCTTCACCATTACAGGACTGCCGGCTTCAAACGTGAAATATGCCTGCACGTTTTGCCCGTTGGCCTCCGTCGTCTGTGGCGACTTTTGGCCGTGGACGCCAACCCCCCAGTCCTCGAACACCTGCGAGAATTCGCCGGCGAAGTAAACAATCTGGTCTTTGGCCCAGGCTTCGGATCGTCTCCATCCCACGAAGTTTTTGCCGCCCGTAATCCTCACGTAGGAATCAATAACTTTGTCGCGATGGCCCAGATCGAGAATGATGTTCGCCTGCTCTTTGTTCGGATAGGTGTAACGGTGCAGCCCCACGCGATTCGTGGTAGTGAGTTCCACCTGGATGTTGTCGTCGTCTAACTTTACTGAGTAGTAACCCGGATGGGCCGACTCGTTTTTGTGATCGAATCGCGAAGCGTAGCCCTTCTTCGCATCGGGAGTTATAGCTGAGAGAACGACGTCTCCGACGGTCGGCATCAGAAGAATGTCGCCGTAATCAGAAATGCCTGTCCCACTGAGGTGAGTGTGACTGAAGCCGTAGATGATATTGTCAGAATAGTGGTAACCGGAGCAGCCGTCCCAACCCGTCAATCTGGTATCAGGGCTGAGCTGCACCAAACCGAAAGGCATTGTGGCGCCGGGGAATGTGTGACCGTGACCTGCGGTACCGATGAATGGATCGACGTAACGCGTGAAATCCCTTTGCGCCAGCACCTGAAACGATAGGAGCAAAATCGTAACGCAAACCGTTAGTTTGCGATTGTGGCGTAGAAGACTCACGTTAAGTGAAGGGAGCCTTGCGATTGAGTCTTTCCTGCGTGATGCCATAATTGAACTCTCTGTGCCTCCTCAGTGTCCTCTGTGTCTCTGTGGTGGGTCTTCTGCTCACGTTTGTTCACCACAGAGACACAGAGAACACGGAGGACGCACAGAGAGAAATCAAACTAACCGTTCGCACTACGACGCGTTCGAGGATTTATCCACGGCACGGAAGATTTCAATCAGCGTCATCGTAATCGCCAGCACTACCGGACCCATCACGATGCCAAGTACGCCAAACACCTGCAGCCCGCCGAGCACCGCGAAGAAAATAAACAACTCGTGCAGTTTTGTTCTGCCGCCGACAAGCTTAGGCCGCAGGAAGTTGTCGATCATCCCAATCACTAACGTGCCCCACAGGACCAGCAGCAGTGCTTTCACATAGTGCCCTGTAGCGGCCAGGTAAATCGCCGCCGGCACCCAAACCAGAAACGCTCCCAACATCGGAATCATTGAGAGGAACGTCATTACCACGCCCCAGACGAGCGCCGAAGGAACACCCAATGCCCAAAACGCCAATCCTCCGAGCGTCCCCTGTATGACGGCGATTGCCAATACTCCGTAGACGCTCGCTCCGATCACGTCTCGCGCCCTCTCCATGATCGAAATAGCCTGTGTACGTTCCAGCGGAAGCGCGTCCCTTACGGTATCGAAAATTCGATCACCATCTCGGAACAGGTAATACATCGTGAAGATTACAAAAAACATCTGCACGACAGCGCCGACGACGCCTCCTATGATTCCGAGCGTGCGGCCGGCAATCTGCCCGCTCACTCCTTTGAGTTGTTCGCTCAAATACTGACCGGAACGAATCTGTTCGATGTCGACGTATTTTCCAATCCACTGCAAGACGCGGCCGCTCACCGGAGAATTGGGATCCAACAGATAAACAGCGGCTCCCTGGACACTATGCACCGCTCCCGAGAGTTGGTTGAGCACGGCCACGGTGACCAGCGCCACAGGAACGAGGATAGTGAGTATGACGAGAATGCAGGAGAGCAAGGCGCTAAGCGCGGGTCGCTTGGTACGTTGGACCAGCCGCGTATGTATGGGATAGAAAACAATGACCAGAACGGTGGCCCACGCCAGCACGCCCACGAATGGCTGGACCATCAGCCAGCACAGGTAGAGACAGATCACCGTGACAAAAAGCAAAACCCACCAACGAACCTGCCGCTTATAGTCTGGCATTCGTATCTCCTGTGATGTCTGAAAGGACTGCCTTATCTATCATCGAAACAGGGGCGATGGCAATGAATACCATGATCCTAAGTTGATGAAGAGTTACCGCAGCAGGGTTTCGTGTTCAAGATTGGCAGTGTTTGTGGGCGGAATAATCATCGCCTGTGGCCACTTCTCGATGGTCTTCCCTTCGATGACCTTCTTCTACCTCGGCATGGTTCTTATCGCCCTCGGCACCGGGCTACTCAAGCCAAACATCAGCGCAATGGTCGGTAATCTGTACAGCGAAGACGATCCGCGACGCGACAGTGGGTTCTCGATTTTTTATATGGGCATCAACATCGGCGCCGTGCTCGCGCCCCTGGTTTGCGGCTACATGGCCCAGGGCGAAAGTTTCAAGCGGTTCGTCGCTTCGATGGGTTTTGATGTCACCACCAGTTGGCACTGGGGATTCGGCGCCGCCGGTGTAGGCATGTGTCTAGGTCTGGTTATCTTCGCTCTGAACCGGAAAATACTTGAGCACGCCAGTCGCAAGTCGCGAAGCAGGAGCGCTAGCGGCGATGCGAGCGACGACATTAAAACACCGCTAACACCGGCTGACTGGAAACGCATTGGCGCTTATCTTCGTCTTCTTTCTCTTTACGATCCTTTTCTGGGCTGCTTACGAACAGAAGGGCGCGAGTCTGAATCTCTTCGCCAAGGACCTTGTGCGCACGGAGATTTTCGGCATGAGGTTTCCATCGAGTTTCCTGCAGTCGTGCACACCGCTTTTTGTAATCATGCTGGCGCCGATTTTTTCAGTGCTCTGGGTCAAACTCGGAAAGCGCCAGCCGTCAAGTCCAGTGAAGTTTACGTTGGGCCTGTTATTTATCGGACTCGCTTACGTGTTGCTGGTCCCCGCCGCGGCGATGACAGCTTACGGGAAGATCAGCCCGCTATGGTTGGTGGGTCTCTACTTCCTCGAAGTGATTGGTGAGATGTGTCTCAGCCCGGTGGGACTGAGCACGGTAACCAAACTCGCTCCCGTTAAGCTTGTGGGAATCATGATGGGTGTCTGGTTCCTGGCGGCCGCTTTTGGCAGCAAGCTTGCCGGTTACCTTTCAGGCTTCTACGTGCCGCAGTCTGGCACGTTGGTAAAGACTTTATGGAGCCATCGCTGTGGGTCTGTTGATTTCCGCCGGGTTGCTGGCGCTGCTGACTCCGAAAGTTAAGAAGCTGATGGGCAGCGTGAATTGATACCAGATGTACACCCTATCCGCAGATTACGCCGATTACGCAGATCAAAACGAGACACCGGAAACCTGAATCGGCACGCCTTTAAACAACTCTGCGTAATCGGCGTAATCTGCGGACCGTTTTTACCCACGCGGCAAAAGTGCGATAATCAACCCCGGCCCGAAACAAGTCAGCCTTGGACCATCCGCTAGCCCAGCAATGGGCAGTCCCGACCCGGTCAGAGTTTTCAACGGAGAGAGCCTCGTAATATGAGCACTGCTGTAGAAGAACCCAAAGAAGTTCCCCAGGAAACTGCTAACAAATGGGTATACGTGTTCGAAGAAGGAGACGGTCAGAACAAGTCTCTCTTCGGCGGAAAGGGCGCCGGTCTCTGTGAGATGACGCGCGCCGGTTTGCCCGTGCCACCCGGGCTGATTGTCACCACCGAAGCCTGCAATGCCTTCTTCGAAAACGACAAGAGCTTTCCCGATGGGATGTGGGACCAGGTCAAGGAGGGCTTGCAAAAGATTGAAGAGAAGGTCGGCAAGAAATTCGGCGACCCGCACAATCCCCTGCTCGTGTCAGTACGTTCCGGTGCAGCGTTCTCCATGCCGGGAATGATGGACACGGTTCTGAATCTCGGCCTCAACGAAGAAACCGTACAGGGTCTGGCTGAGCAAACCGGCGACCTGCGTTTTGCGCTCGACGCCTATCGCCGCTTCGCATCGTTGTTTGGCGAAATCGTGATGGGCGTGGCCCATGAAAAATTTGAACGCGTCATGGATCGATACAAAGCCCAAACCACCGGCGGGCGCGATACAGACCTCGATCCGAACCATCTGCGCGAAATCATCGCCGCCGAAAAACAGATCATCGGCGCCGAGCAACACCCGATACCCGAAGATCCTTACGAACAACTCCGGGTCGCTATTGCCGCGGTCTTCAATTCGTGGATGGGCCGGCGCGCGATTGACTATCGCCGCGTGAATCGCATTCCCGATTCGCTGGGCACAGCGGTTAACGTGCAGGCAATGGTGTTTGGAAATATGGGCGAAGGCAGCGGAACCGGAGTGGCGTTTACGCGCAATCCTTCGACCGGTAAGAAAGAGCTTTATGGTGAGTATTTACTAAACGCCCAGGGCGAAGACGTCGTCGCCGGCACGCGCACGCCGAATCCGATCAGCGAACTCAAGAAGGAGTTGCCGAAAGTTTACGACGAATTCGCTGCGATCACCGGTTTGCTGGAAACCCACTACCGCGATATGCAGGACTGCGAATTCACCATCGAACGCGGCAAGCTCTGGATGCTGCAAACGCGCACAGGTAAACGCAGCGGAGCCGCTGCGGTGCGGGTGGCGGTAGAGATGGTCGGCGAGAAATTGATCGATCGCGCGACGGCGGTCCAACGCGTCACTCCGGAGCAACTCGATCAGTTACTGCACCCGACTGTCGATCCGAAAACGAAAGCGACTGTGCTAGCCACTGGATTGCCTGCCAGCCCGGGGGCGGCCCAGGGTCAGGTGGTATTCAGCCCCGACGAGGCAGAAGAATTAGCGCGTGAGGGCGCGCAGGTCGTCCTGGTTCGACATGAGACGAGCCCTGATGATTTTCACGGGATGGTGGCAGCGCAGGCAATCGTCACGGCGCGCGGGGGGATGACGAGTCACGCAGCCGTGGTCGCGCGCGGCATGGGCAAAACTTGTGTCAGCGGCGCCAACGACATTGAAATCGATTACAGCCAACAACAGTTCACGGTTAACGGCACGGTGGTCACCAAAGGCGAGTGGATTACTGTGGATGGATCACTTGGCCGTGTATTCCTGGGTAAGGTCCCCACCGTGCAACCGACGCTGGGACCCGAGTTTCATGAGCTGATGCTGTGGGCTGACAAGTTTCGCAAATTAAGAGTGCGAGCCAATGCCGACACGCCGCGCGATGCCAAGGTGGCGCGACAGTTTGGCGCCGAGGGCATTGGGCTCTGCCGCACCGAACACATGTTCTTCGGCGATCAGCGCCTGGCCGCTATGCGCGAGATGATTCTTGCCGACGGTGTAGGAGCCAGGGAGAAAGCGCTGGATAAGTTACTGCCGTTACAGAAGGGCGACTTTGTCGGTATTTTCCGCGAGATGTATGGACTGCCCGTGACGATTCGTTTGCTCGACCCGCCCTTGCATGAGTTTCTTCCCAATGCTGAGGAGCTAATGAATGAGCTAAGCGAACTAAAGATGGCTGTGCGGTTGGCAACCACTTTGGGCGACATGGATAACCTGCTCGATCAGATTGATGAAAAGCGCCGGCTGCTCAAACAGGTAGTTCGCATACGTGAAGCAAATCCGATGTTGGGCTTTAGAGGTTGTCGTTTGGGCCTGCTGTTTCCGGAAGTCACACGGATGCAGATTCGCGCAATTTTCGAAGCTGCCTGTCTGGTGCACGGAGAGAAAAAGAAGCCGGAGCTGGAGATCATGGTGCCGCTGGTTTCATTGAGTGAGGAGTTGCGGCAACAGCGGCTATTGATCGATCAGGTTGCTCAACAGGTAATGGGCGAACACGGAATGACGATCGAATATAGCGTCGGCACGATGATCGAGCTGCCGCGCGCCTGTTTGACTGCAGACTCGATTGCGGAGCATGCCGACTTCTTTTCGTTTGGCACAAACGATCTTACGCAAACCACCTTTGGTCTGAGCCGCGACGATTCGAGTCGCTTTCTGCCGAATTACGTTGAGCACAAGATACTTCCCGACGATCCTTTCCAGGTGCTGGATCGCGACGGTGTGGGCCAACTGGTTCGCGAAGGCACGAACCGCGGACGCAGCGTGAAAAAGGATTTGAAAGTCGGAATCTGCGGCGAGCATGGCGGCGACCCAAGCTCGATCGCTTTCTGCCATGAGATTGGACTCAATTACGTAAGCTGCTCGCCGTTTCGTGTGCCGGTTGCTCGATTGGCCGCAGCGCAAGCGGCACTGGCAGCAAAGTAGGACAGGCATTCCTGCCTGTCAGACTTTGGACAAATGCCGGTTAGAATATTGTGAGACACTGAGAGATTTTCCATTTCTCATTTTCCATCTAGGACACTACCGACAATGAGAAATGACAAATGACATATGGAAAAGCTATCTGGGGACTTTCTGAGTTCCCATCCTTGTATTGGTCGCCGCCGGGAGAGGACCAGCAGCAACGAGTTTCTTGCGACTCGAATCAACGGTCAGATTCAATCCTTCCAAACTCCTCGCTCCCAACAGAAGCAGGTCACCCTCTTCAGCAAAGACTACCTCGTCAACAGTGAAGTGTTGGTCGAGCCGGATGATGGCGAAACCAACGCTGCGCGTCACTTGCTGGCCGTTCGCCATGACGAATAGAACGTCCTTCTTCTCTCTGTTAATCCCGATTTTCTCCAAAGTTGTAGCCGGAACCCAGGTGTATTCACTTCCTGTATCGACCAGGACTTTGGGCAAGACCACAGACTTCGAGCGATCCGCGACATTCTCGATTTTGCAGCTGGTATGGAATGTTCCCATCGCTAACTACTCTCGGACCTATTATCGTTTCCGACCTGAGACGAAGCAAACACGAACGGATTTCAGCGCAGGACACGAGGTTCACAGAGAAACGGAATTACGTCACGCCGGTTTGGTCCATTAAGCGGCAAGTTATGACTTGTCGTTGTTACCACCGTTGTACTGGTCGAGCTTGCGGTAGAGAGTTTTGCGGCCGATGCCGAGAGCACGCGCGGCGTGAGTCTTGTCGCCCTTGGTGTAGTCGAGTGTCGCTTCTATCGCCTGTCGCTCAATCTCATCCATCGACGACGGGACGGTGATTTCAAACGTCGTGGTCCTGCCTTCACTGGCTGCCTTCGCGCGTTCCACCTTGATTCGATCCTGCTCCTGCAAGGCAATCCTGCTAATCGCTTCCGGCAAGTCTTCCAATTCGATCTGACGTCCTGAGGCAATGATTACCGCGCGCTCGATCGCATTCTCCAGCTCGCGAACGTTGCCCGGCCACTCGTAAGTAATCAGCGCCTGCAGCGCGTCTTTGGAAATGCCGGAAATAAAGCGGCCGGTCTTCTGTTTGAAATGTTCGAGGAAATGAATGACGAGCGGATGAATGTCTTCAGGACGTTCACGGAGTGGCGGCAGGCTGATGGGAAAAACCGAAAGCCGGTAGTAAAGATCTTTGCGAAACGTTCCCAACTCGGTTGCCCGTTCCAGGTCGACGTTGGATGCCGCAATCACGCGCACATCCGCTTTCAAGACATCGTTGCCTCCCACGCGCGTAAATTCGCCATCCTGCAAAACCCGCAGCAGCCTCACCTGGGCCGACAAACTCATCTCGCCAACTTCATCAAGAAACAGCGTCCCGCCGTTCGCTTCCTCGAAGCGCCCCTGACGCCGCGAGCGCGCATCTGTAAACGCACCCTTCTCGTGACCGAAGAGTTCCGACTCCAGCAGTGTTTCGGGAATCGCACCGCAGTTCAGCTTGATATACGGTTGATCTTCTCGACCCGAATTGTAGTGAATCAGATTGGCCAGCAGTTCTTTGCCGGTGCCGGACTCGCCCTGGATCAGAACGGTCGTCTGCGTGCCGGCGACGTTAAGCGCAAGTTCAATCGCCCGCTTGATATTCCATGTTTGGCCAATGATGCGGCCTTCGCCGTAACGCTCGTGGAGCGCATCGCGAAGGTTCATCACTTCAGCCGACAGTTGATCGCGTTCGAGCGCCGTGCCCACCTGGTCGGCAATGCCTTCGACCAGGGCGACCTCATGCTCCTGAAATCCCGCGCGGGCTTCACTCCACACAAGACCAAGCAGGCCAAACGTTTGTCCGGCCACGCGTACGGGAGCAACAAGTGCGGCACGTCCGCCGAGAGTGGCGTTGAAGATTAAACGAAAAGGAAACGGCAGATCAGAATCCAGCAGACGCAACGTCTTTCCCTGGGCCAACACCTCCATAGCAGCGGGAAACTCAGTAAGGTCAAGTGACTGTGCATGCTCGTCGATCAAGCCCTGAACCGTATCCGTCGAGGCGTGCGGCGCTGCTTTGAACGCTACCAGCGTGATACGGCCGCCCTTTGGATCCAGCACTCCCAGCGCGGAGTAATCAGCGCCCACCAGCGTGATCGCCCGCTCAAGCACGAGGGACGAAACCTCGCGAAAGTCGGACCTGGCATTGAGCGCGTTGGCAATCTCCAGGAGTGCACGCTTTGTTTCGGCCTCGCGTTCTTTGTCGGTGTAGAGCCGCGTGTATTCGTATCCCACGGCGATCTGCCGCGCTATCGATTCAAGGAATGAGACTTCATCGTCGAGCCAAACGCGCGGAGTCTTCGTAGTGTGCATCCCTACCAGACCGAGAACGTCTTCACCACGTATTACGGGAACGACCAGAAGCGAACGCGTTCCCAAACTCTTCGCCAGAAACCGCACCTTTTGATCCAATCCGGGCGCCGAGGTGTCGTCCAGCCGAATCGGTTTAGTGATGTCGACGTGTTCTGCAAGTTGCCGCGGGTCCAGTGGTATCCGCGTGCCCAGGCTGGAGGGAACATCGTCTCCGGCGCGCCATTCGTGACTGATGCGCAGCTCGCTGCTTGAAGTGAGTTGAATCACATCGCAGCGATCCACGTTCATCATTCTGCCCAGCTCGGAAACGATTACATTGAGAAAGCGGTCGAGATTGATAGTCGTGGGCAGCGTCAAGGCGAGGCGGTTGATGATGCCTTCGCGCGCCTCGTGCATCTTGATCTTGCGTTCGAGGGAGAGAGATTTTGCGGTGTCTGACATGGGGATAATTCGAGTTTGATCATAACGAACCGGGTATTAACTTGCAAAGGCATCATGATGTCAGTACCACCTCGCGGTAGCGGGTGGGTGAAAACTCAGGTACGACCAATAACGCTGAAAGCGTTCGCGAATTCCAGCCCAGGGTTGGCTTTGAAACCCTGGGTTCAAGACGTTCCAAGAGATTCTTCGCAACTCTGAAGGAGTTGCGCTGCTTGCGTTTGGCGAATG
>DASQKG010000360.1:0-4717 GCA_035630655.1 Pyrinomonadaceae bacterium | reverse complement strand
CGTTGATCGTTTGTGCCGACATAGATGGTCTTGTCCCTGAGAACCAGCGCTGTAGATGGAGCGCTCGCGAGTTTGCGCTTCCAGCCCACCCGGCCGGACGAGGCATCGAGCGAATAGATGACACCGTCCAGGCCAGCAATGAATAGACGATTTGCATCTGCAACGGGCGCCTTGGGCGGGTCACAGTCCTTATTAGTTGCGCCAGTAGAAAAGCTCCAGTTCAAGCCTCCAGTATTAAGATTTACGGAATACCAATTGTCCTGAAAACTGCCGAAGTACACATTTGAATTGAGTTGGAGGATGTCAGTAGGAACGCTGGTCGAGCGGTACTTCCAGCGCACTTTTCCAGTGTCTCGCTCGAAAGCGTAAACGTGACCGACACCATCAGGGACACAGGACTTGTCGGTGCCTATGAGGATCAGATCGTTTGTCACCAAGGGGTCGCCGTGGAAGCTCTGCTGGTTTCCGTCTTTGCGGATGTCGTAGCTCCATTGCACCTGACCGGTGGTCCTGTTCAGAGCGTAGAAAGTGCCCGCACAGGAACCGATGAAAAGTAATTCCCCCACGACCGTGGGGGTTGAGAATATTCAACCGCCTGCTTCATATTTCCAGCGAAGTTGTGGCCCAGCGGCCGCAGAAAGCTTGGCCTCCTTCTGATCAGAGATCTGAGCACAGCTTAGGGATATCATCGCCACTAAAACGAAGGTTGAAATGAAACCCCGGTTCATTCTCATAGTGACCTCGCAGCAGTTTCGTCGGATAGGTTAATCCTTCGGTTTGCGTGGATCATCGGGTGCCCGAATGCCTTCAAGCGTTGTTATTCTTGGATAACATTACTAGTTCTGAATGTCATGATCTAGCCGGTGCGTCCGTTCCGTTCCGTGTTTATCGATGCATGTTAATATCCTTCGAATCATTCGTGAAGTGAATTGTTCCAAAGATCCCAATGAGCTAGCCAAATGGAATGTAGTCATGGAAGCTGAACCTTATGATGCAATTGTGATTGGCTCAGGTCAGGGAGGCACACCTCTTTCGATCGCTCTTGCCAAGGCGGGGTTGAAAACGGCCATCGTTGAGCGAAACCACGTCGGCGGCACTTGCGTGAACGTAGGGTGTACGCCCACAAAAACGATGGTGGCAAGCGCGCGCGTAGCTTACCTTTCGAGGCGGAGTGCTGATTACGGCGTCGATAGTGGACCAGTGACAGTTAGCATGTCCGCAGTAGGCCGCCGCAAGCGGGAGATCGTTGAAAGCTTTCATGACGGACTGGTCCAGAGCATGGAGAAGACCGTGGGCCTTGGACTGGTCAAAGGCGAGGCAAGGTTTATCGGTCCAAAGTTACTTGAGGTTCTCTTAAGTGAAGGTGGGACGCGCCTGCTGACAGCTGAACGCATCTTCATCAATACCGGCGCGCGTTCAGCAACGCCGCCCATTCCTGGTTTAGATACCGTTGTGACTTTGGATTCGAGTTCCATCATGGAACTCGATTCCCTGCCTTCGCATTTACTGGTGATGGGGGGCGGCTACGTCGGTCTGGAATTCGGCCAAATGTTTCGGCGCTTTGGCAGTCAGGTAACAATTGTGCATCGCGGCGATCACCTGTTGGATCGTGAAGACCCAGATGTGGCTGACGAAGTAGCCAGGATACTGGATGAGGATGGAATCAAAGTGTCGTTGAACTCAGAGGCAATACGCGCTAACGCAGTCAATGGCAATGTGAACCTGATTGTGAGGACCAAGGAACAGGAAACCACTTTAGAAGGATCCCATTTGTTGATTGCTGTCGGACGCCAACCCAATACCGACCGGCTCAACCTGCAGTCGGCAGGCGTACAAACGGACGAGCATGGATTTATCAGAGTGAACGATCGACTAGAAACGAGCATCGACGGAGTTTATGCCCTGGGTGACGTCAAAGGTGGTCCAGCCTTTACCCATATTTCCTATGACGACTTTCGGATCCTGCGCGCCAATCTGCTTGAAGGTGGACATGCCACCACGAAAGGGCGGCTAGTCCCTTACACAGTTTTTATAGACCCGCAGCTTGGTCGTATAGGACTCACCGAAACAGAGGCCAGGAAACAAAGTTTGGAGATTCGCGTGGCGAAGCTGCCTATGAGTCGAGTCGCGCGAGCTATTGAGACAAGCGAGACCCGAGGATTCATGAAAGCTGTCGTTGATGCCGACACGAAACAAATACTGGGCTGCGCTGTCCTGGGCATCGAAGGCGGTGAGTTGATGGCTATGTTCGAGATTGCAATGATCGGCCACTTGCCCTACACGGCGCTCAAGGATGCGATATTCGCGCACCCTACGCTGGCGGAATCTCTCAACAATCTATTCATGACGATGGCTGCTTAACACAGCGCGGCGATCCGGGTATTCAAATTTGGCGCTTAAGCGTAACTGGTGATGACGGCCCAAATAAGAGCTACAACCCCTCAACTGATTGAAGCACTGAAGGAGACCCGCGGTCGAACGCTGGAGCTTATTGACGATCTCAACGACGCGCAGTTAGTTGGCCCACGTTTGCAGATCCTGAATCCCCTGCGCTGGGAGATTGGCCATCTAGCATGGTTTCAGGAATTCTGGGTTTTACGACACCTCGGTAACCAGCCGCCCATTCTTGAACTCGGCGATGAGCTTTACGACTCGGCGCGGGTCGCCCACGACACACGTTGGGACTTGCCATTACTTGAGAGAGACGAAACCCTGGTCTACATGGGCCAGGTTCTTGAGCGGGTAATCGAGCAGGCTGGTGACGCCAGCCACGGGCTGGCGGATCCTGAAGGCTATGATCAAGAGTATTTCCTGAATCTTGTGCTCTTACATGAGCAGATGCACGACGAAGCGATCACTTACACACGTCAGACTCTGAGCTATCCTCCGCCGGCTATCGGCACGAGGCGAAAGCGAGTTGACGATATAGCGGTCGTCAATCAAATCGGGATTGCCGAACAAGACTCGGCTCTTGCGAGCACCTATAGTTGCCTGACAAGGGATGCAGAAATACCCGGCGGAGAATTCACTATTGGAAGCGAGCCCGAACAACGTTTCGCCTTCGATAACGAACAACTTGCACATAAGGTTGAGATTGCTCCGTTTGCGATGTGCAAGACCGCCGTGACCAATGGTGAATTCAAAAATTTCGTGGAAGACGGCGGCTATAGAAGGAGCGAACTCTGGACAGCGGAAGATTGGCAATGGCGGACGGCTGAGCGTGCAGAATGTCCGATCTACTGGCGCCGAGAGCGAAATGGCTGCTGGTTGCGCCGCAACTTCGATAAATGGGTTGCCCTTGATGAGCGCCTACCGATCATTCATGTCAACTGGCACGAGGCTGTTGCTTACTGTCGCTGGGCGGGGCGGCGTCTCCCAACCGAGGCAGAGTGGGAGACAGCGGCGAGTGGGGTGCCAGCAGCGAATAGTCGCGATTTGAAGCCGCACAAGCGCGCGTTTCCCTGGGGCGATGATCCCCCTACGTCGGAACGCGCAAATCTTGATTGGTGCGCGATGGGATGCATTCCGGTTGATGCGCTGCCAGCGGGTGATAGTGCGTTTGGATGCCGGCAGATGATCGGCAACGTATGGGAATGGACGGCGAGTGACTTCCAGCCCTATCCAGGTTTCGTCGCTGGTCCATACAAAGAATATTCCCTGCCCTGGTTTGGTGATCACAAGGTGCTTCGCGGGGGTTGCTGGGTTACTCGCTCGCGACTCGTTCATAATACCTATCGAAACTTCTACCCGCCTGACCGGCGCGACGTATGGGCTGGGTTTCGCACGTGCGCGCTGCATACTTAGGAAGAATGAGGATTGGCATAGTCACTCCGGCTCCGCCGGGCACTAACTACGGAAACCGCATTACTGCGCTTCGCTGGGCCAGAATTTTGAGACGACTTGGCAATCGCGTCTCAATCCTACAGAGCTACGCCGGTCAGCCCTATGATTTGCTGGTAGCTTTGCACGCTCGGCGAAGTCATTCGTCAATCATCACCTTTAAGCGCCAGAACCCAGCAGCCCCGGTCATAGTCGCTCTTACCGGAACAGATCTCTATAGCGATATTCGAACAAATCACCTGGCGCGGGAGTCGCTCGATCTCGCGACCCGGATAATCGTGCTGCAGCCAAAAGCGATTGAGGAACTGCCGCCGAGCCTGCGAGACAAGACACGTGTAATCTATCAGTCAGTTGAAAACGGTCGGGCAGTGCGAGGCAAGAGGCACAGGTCACCGAAAACAACACTCAGTAAACGTGAAGCCCGATCCAGTCGTAGCTTTGACGTATGTGTAATCGGCCATCTTCGCTTTGTGAAAGATCCCTTTCGCACCGCCATGGCAGCGCGACTACTTCCTTCCTTTTCAGGGATTCGTGTCTTGCAAGTGGGCGGCGCCATGACTGGCGCCATGGCGGCCAGGGCGCTTCGGGAAATGCGAGTCAGTCCGCGCTATCAATGGCTGGGGGAGCAAAGCCGAACGCAAGTCCGCCGCATCTTGGCGAACAGTCAGGTCTGTGTGATTTCATCTCGCATGGAAGGAGGGGCAAACGTCTTGTCAGAGGCAATTACAGCCTCAGTCCCCATCCTCGCTTCGCGTATCGATGGCAACGTCGGTATTTTGGGCGAAGATTATCCCGGATATTTTGACGTAGGTGACACTAAAGAGCTTGCACAATTGTTGACCCGCGCCGAAACTTTGCCGGAATATCTTGCTGAACT
>DASQKG010000359.1:0-9739 GCA_035630655.1 Pyrinomonadaceae bacterium | reverse complement strand
AAAGCTCATTGGTGGCCTCAACCCGCGTCGGGCGCGGGGATTCATATTCGCCCTGTTGCCATTGCACACTACTGCTCTGAAGCACATTGTTGCCGGACTCGAGCGTTTGATCCTGAAAGACTAATCCATCCAGAAAGCTTCCCGGCGAGTTGTGGGAATATTGAATGCTCTTTGTTCCATTCGGCAGTGTAATCGTCACCGTGCGGGGCGAAGCGTTTGGCTGCGATGAATAGTTGGTGACCGCCTGATCGGTGTTGACCCCGTCACGCGTCCAACTTTCGGTCATCGCGGAATAGATAGGCGCATCGGTCAGGTCGGTACTGGGAGTGCCGTTGGGATCTCCGGGATAGAGCGGATAGTTGTAGACCTCTCGTCGCGTCATCTGGCCGGCGCCGGTAATCCAGCACCAGAATCTCGCCGCGGCCTTTGGTGAGAGGCTCGAGCGCTTTGCCGACGAGTGTGCCGGGACGATGAAGCTGGATGCCGCCAAGGTTTACCGGCTGAGACTTCATCGCTAGTCCGGGAACATCGCTGGTGACCAGTAAGTCACCGACCTCGATTGGACCATTAGAAGCATCTACCTTGAGCCTGACTCTTCCGGTCGTGGCCACCAACACTTTGTTGTCGCCGCGTTCGCCCAGGGTGATGCCAGGTTGCTCCGAGATAACGCCCGCGACGCGCGTGTCATAAGCTTTCGAAGAGGCCTCTACATGATTTGACTTGGTGGGATCGAGTGTGACAACTGTGCCGGCCGGAAGGGCCTTGGTTGCGGGAACCCATTCAGCCACGTCCTGGTATTTGGCGTTGATGGTCCCTCCGGTGATCGTGCCCGCGGCAGTGATGTTTCCAGTTCCATCGACTGTAAGGTTGCCGGTAACTTTGCCGTCTCCGACGACATGAAGCTTCGCGGCAGGAGTGGTCGTGCCGATGCCGACGTTACCACCGCTATTAGAATTAATAATCACCTTGGATGCGTCAATATCGAGTGGTATGTAGACTAAAGTTGTGTAATTAAATCCCTGAAAGAAGGCATAGCCACCAGCGGCGTAATATCCGGCATTGAACACAGGGCCAACCGAGCTGAGATTCGCCATCGTGCTATTGCCACGTAGGATAAGCGAACCGTTAACGTCCAAGGCGTTTTGAGGACTCGTCGTGCCGATGCCGACGTAGCCTGAGTTGGTGTTATTGATGTTGCCGGTGGTTGCGTCAGGCGTCGACCACGGCTGTTGCGCACGGGCGGGTGTGGCCTGCAGCGCAATTAGCACCAGGCTAATCAATGCAAAAGCTAAAGAAGTGAGAACGCAGTATCCGATTTTGCAAAATCCGTTGAGTAAGGTAAGTCATATCTTATGGCCTTTCTGAGGTGTTTCAATCGGAGACGGAGCTAATCTGTGGATTCGCCTGCGCTTGTTTTTCGCGTAGGCTTAGGCAGTTAGTCCCAATTTGCCTTCATGAGTCGCTGGTGCGATTGCCTTACCTGGAGCGAGTTTTGACGAAGACAAGAATTATTCGATTGACGAGTGGTTGGCTTGAGGAAAGTGTTTGACGGGAGGCCGTGAGAAACCCCAAGTCAGCCGTGAGCTGCAAATTACGCGCGCACGTTAGTCCAGTCGTCGGGACTTGTCAACAGAAACTTTGGTCTTTCTACAGTTCAATCCCAGAGAGTTTTTGCATGCCTCGGCACACATTTGACGATCCGAGCGTGGTGTTCAAGGAACTAAGTCCTTAAGAATCAGCTTCTCCCGGGGGAGCATCGCCCGCGCGCCCTTGTGTTGCCAGTCAAGCTGATACCCGAATCTAGTATTACTCGTTAGTTTCACCCCGTGTTGGTGAGGTTTAGGTTTATTAGGAGCCTATGAGTTTCATAGGCAGTGGTTAGGTTGGCACACAAGCTGTCACACAATTCTCCGGTGAATGAGGAATAAGGAAACCAGAGTTTTTGCTTGAGAGTGGAGCAAGCCGTAGTGTGCCAGGAGTCTCTCTCACCACTTCTCTGCCTCCGAAGCCGGCGAGACTCAAAGCGTCGCGCGCGGCTTGGCGCATAACGGAACCATAGGCCTCAACGGTTGTCCTATCAGTCCAGAGCTCCAAGACTTTTTATCCGCCCCCTTTTGTTTGGTCTTTCAGGTGATGTCCAAGTAAGTGCTCAGAGTCGAAAAATAACAGCCGCTAATTCGCTACCTTCTGTAATCCTTCAACCCCGCCCCTTAGAAATTCAATATCAAAGTTTTAACTGTAATTACACAGCGACTAGCTAATGTAAAAACCAAAGCCGCCATTTATGGCGGCCTCAGTTTCTAGCTCTTCTTGGAATATCGGCTCGCTACTAAAGACAGATGCCTCGCTAGCCCCACGCAAAAAAAGTCATGCAATCTGAGCCTCAGAAGTCATCATCGTCTTCAGTTTTTGGTAGATCGAAACCTCGGGCTCCTTACCATCTGTGAGACGGTCATAGAAGTAGTCGTCCACAACCCATTCTTGAAATGCGAATAAGGCGAGATGATCTTCATGTTCAGGTGTAAAAGCATAGCGCCAGTATTTGGACAATCTACGGTCGCTCACTTCGAACAGCGGAGCCGGAGTAGCAGTCGGGTAGTAAAGGTCGTCATCATCCGAAATGTAGTACCACACCTGATTCTGACGCAAGGCAATAGCAATGACCACATATTTCCTGGCTATTGTTAGAGGAAACTCCATCTCTGACGTGTAACCGACACGTGGGTCAAGGTAATTAGCTGGAAGAGCCAGACCTGAATTAGCCGTACACCTAACTATCATCTGCGTTTTCCCTCAAGGTATAAACTTATACTCAACGTTTTTGCCTGTAGTTACGTTGCGAAACCAATGTATCACCATTTTCGACCCATTTAATGCACGGTGAACATGTTGCATCTTCACCCACTCGCCGCGACCATATACCGCTGCCAAACGTGGAGCGTCACCCAGCCCCGACATGATCGCTCGCCCCGCGCCGCTACGGGCTTCCTGGAGTGCAAGTTGTTCGGCCAGATTCGCTGGAACAACGTCGGGAATTGCTCCTTTAATTACGCTACCGGCCGATTGTCTGGAAAATGCTCCCAAACCCGCGGATATCAATCCTCGCAGGCCGTTCAAGACGCCACCAATCGCTAGCTGAGCATTCCAATCTGTTTCAACGCCACCACATCCCGTGCAATCCACCTCATTTCCGGTTACATCGTGGCGACGTCCGTCGCTCTGGCTTATCAACAGGTTGCCACTGGAGCCGTAACTTTCGTTGAATAGTCCAAGCCGGAACGAAAATAGGCGGGATCGGAGGATATCACCCGCGCTGTTGTCCGAGACCGCCCAAGTGACTCCTCCAATGTACATCGCACCTGCCGGCAACCATTTAAAGAAAAGCGCTATGCTTACTCGCACGTTGTGCAGGCTTGCGGACTGCTGTATTCCTCTCATACCCGGCCGTGGGTCACTACCCCAACCATTCCCTCCAGCATAACCGCCACCCCAGCCACCAAAGCCGCTTGAGTCGCATTCAGCGCTAATGGTGCCGGGAGCGCATGGCATCAACCCGTTTGGATCGATGCTATTTACCGGGTCATTGACCACATACGTATAACGATTGAAGCTCTGCGGATCTCCGGTGGTGCCACCGAGTGGATCGGGGGTGGTCCATCTTCCAGACGCGTTCTCATACTTGCGCCATCCAGTGTGATCCATTCCGGTGGCTTCATCTTTGACAGTCGAAGCATACCGCATGCGGTTCTGGTCCATGACGCCGAATTGCTGACCCGTCGTTCGCATGCCAAGGCCTGACCACAGTTCTGCGCCGAACGGCAGATAGTCGTGCCGCGCTACCACGCTGCCGCTTGCGTCCATGATCGCCCTCGCTGAGCCCTGGTGGTCCATGAACACATATCTCACTGCGGCGGTGCCGCCCGTTGTCGTGCAAACACCCGCGGCATTGTTCTCAAGCTCGGTGCTGAAGGCGAATCCCCCTCTCACCTGCTCGCGCGTGGCGCCGCCATTAAGCGTCGCCATCCAGTTGTCATAACCGCCCTGGTCGTACGTTCGATGCAGATAGCCCCAATACAAGTCGATGACAAACTCACTGTTCGTGCGATTCCGGTTGACGTATTCCGTGGAAGTGAAAAGCGTAGTTCCAAGACTCCGAACCTGTGCCAGCACTGCTCCATATCCTTGGGCCAGCGCCTGATCGATGGCTCCCGTCCATTGCTGCAATTCCGTGGTGTTGGGTTGCCGACCCAGCGCGCCGGTGTAGAAGTTGCGCACATACTGGTCCGTCGTCATCGTGCAAGTTCGCGGTTGTTCATCTGAGGCCATCAGCGTGGCGCCCTGGTAAACGTATTCCCGATCCAGTATGCCTTGCCGATATTCCGCCACCACCTGCCCCGACAGGTTAAAGACAAAGTTGCGCGTCACTCCGGCAACAGTCGTCTGTACCCGCTGGCCTTCGCCATCAAACGTGGCCGTCGTGTAGCCCCCGCCTTCGTATCGCCATGCTTCGCGCATGCGCCCGTTGGCGTCGTAGCTATACTTCATCCCACGAAACTTGTTGTCTTCCGTGATCTGCCCCGCGTTATCGTAGACGACTTCATTAAGTGCCGCTGAGTTGAAACGGTTGTTGGCGGTATTAATATCTGCGCCGACTACCGACTCAAAACCAACACCTGAGTTATCGGCGCCTGATTGGAAACGATTACCCCAGCGATCATGCGTGTATGCTACCTGCCACGCCTGCTGGCTGTTGTCTCCTCGAACCTCTTTCGCCTTCGTCAGACGATCGACCGAGTCATAATTAAAGCGCTGCTGCCATTGCTTCGTACCGTTGATGAAACCCTCGATGCGCCCAACCTGACCCGCATTCTTGCCTTCGTCAACCGTGCCTGTGTTGATGTCTGTGACACCATACTTGTATTCAAACCGTTGCAGCTCCCCTGAACGGTTTAGTGTCAGCGTCTTCGGTTGCAAGCTGCGATTGTAAGAAACGCTTTGCACCGCTCCGTTGCCCCAGTTTTCCGACGACAACCCGCCGTGAGCTTCATAGGTCAGCCCTGAAGCCGAAATGCGACTCGCACTATCGCTGATGCTGGCCAAACGCGCCGCGGCGTCGAGGCCATAGGTAATGACTCGTCCGGACGGATTTGTGCTGCTAGTGACTTGGCCCAGATAATTGTAGCCATAGCCCAGGGTATACGTGGTGCCCCCAATCTTCTGTCTTTGAGTGATCACTCGTCCCATCAGGTCGTAATCAAACTCCTGGGCCGTCGTGGGCGTCGAGCCCACCGAGCCGGTTTCTATTTTATAAACCCGTCCTTTGCTGTCTGCAGGGGGGGCAGGGGTGACCTCATCGCCATAGGTGTAAGTCGTGCTAGGTGTCTGCAATGCCTCGCTTGAATACCCCACTGTCTTCAGACGATCCAATGTGTCATAGGTCATTTGCGTCCGGGCGCCTCGGGCATCGTAGGCGTCTGTCAGCAAACCGAAGGAGTTGTACACGAACACCCCGGTCCAACTGCTGCCGCTGCTGCCGGAGTCGTTAAGCGTGGCATTGGCTTCGACTTGTCTCTCGTGGGTTAAGTGAGAGAGGGAATCATACTTGAATTGCCGCACCTGACTGCCCTGAGTGATTTTGGTCAGGTTATTAAGCGGGTCGTATTCGTATGCAGTTCGTTGCGTAGGCGCGCCTGTCGTACCCAAATTTCCGGACATGTCCGGTTCATCGAGGTAGATAAGCCGGCCGAGAGCATCGGTAATCTGGCGCTTTTGCCGCAAGGCGGCATCGGTGCTGGTGGTAACTGTGCCCGCGTAAGCGATCGATCCCGAGCTGGTAGTACTGCCTGAATCGCCTGAGGGCCAACTAACCGAGGTGACCCGGTCGAGGCGATCAAATGTGTTGGTGGTCCAGAGCCCGGAAGGGTTTATAGCGCTCGAGGCACCGGTGGAATAGTAAGGTTGGCTACTTCTGAAAACTCTTCCGGAGTTGTCGTACTCCACGTCCTGAGTAACCCACCCTTGCGTGGCGGTGTAGCTGCCGAACGCACGCGCCACTGCGCCGCGGCCATCCCGATATTGCCGACTCTCGATTGAATTGCCAGCATCGCGTTGCGTCGTAGTTACCACATAACTGTAGCGATGGGCCGAATCGGGCGCCTGGACCAACCCATCATTGTAGGCGAAGGTCGTGCTGCCTTGAGGTTGAATTACTTGCGACGTCCGCAACGAAGCAGGGTCGTAATGAATCGTCGTCGTTCTATTATTTTCGTTTATCGTGGTTCGCGTTACTCCGGTGTTAGCGTCATAAGTGGCGCTGCTTGAAAGTTGGCCGTATTCACCACTGGTCGTCGACGTCACATAAGCAAAGTCATAATCACCCGAATAGCTGAACGTCTTACGGCGACAGCAATTCACAGTCTGCTCCACGACATTGCCGGCTATGTCGTAAGTCATCGTGTTGGTCGTGGGAGCTGTGCCTGCGGCGGCGTTGGCGTAAGCAGTGCCGCTGGTGACATTTCCACGGTATGCACTTGAGGGGTTATAGGTTGGGATCCAGTTGCAGACATACTCTTCATAGTGGCCATTCCAGACCCAATCACAAAAGTATTCAGGCGGCGCATAAGGATTGTGGCTCTGATCATACATCTCAATTCCTGGACGATCCGTTAATGTCCCACCGTCATACGTGTAAGCCACGTGTGAAGACGGCGTCGATGAACCGCCGCCAAATACCTTGACGATCTTGGGGAGATGGATCAGCCCTCGATTCGTGTAGTTGGTGCTATTCTCGTAACTAATCTCGATACGCCTCAGCTCGGTGCCGAGCGTCCCTGCCGCAGCAAAGTCTCTTTCGCTGACGACTGTGACGTTGTTAAAGATTGTGGCTGTATCATAGGTAAATGAGGTAGCGCGAGCCTGTCCGGCTTCATTCGTTGTTTCAATCTTCTCCAGTCGCGGACCGGCGGTGCTCGTCTGCCATGTGAATGCAGTCTTCGCAAGTACAGATCCCCCGTACTTTTTGCTGACGCTTTGCACCTGTCCCGTGGTCGGGTCTGACAGCGACTCGGTGACGGTTGAGTCGGGAGCGGTAACAGTGGAGGTGCCGGTTGAATCGTCAACTGCAAAACTCCAGCTCGGTGCGGAGCCGGTTGTCCGACCTGCCCAGTCGTCTGTGCGCGCTGTGTATTTTGGCGCGTCTGAGAGGGTGACTGCGCCTACTGGATAATTGTATTCACTGGTTGCCGCCACATCGCCATCAGCAGTGACAGATCCCATTGCCGTTAATGCTGTAGTGCTCACGCTCATGGCCCGCAATTGCGAGGTCTTGTAGATCATTCCATAAGCTGAATAGTCGTATCGATAACCGTTTTGCGTCCCAGGTAGATAGACGTATCTAAGTACCCTTGTGGTTGACGGCGCTGTAACTTGTATGGGCCAGGCAAACAAGCTGGAAGGGACGAGGGTCAAATCCTCATAGTAAAACCTCGCTACTTGCCGGTCGGGAGTAGCGCCGTTGTACGCCGGCGCGGTGATCGCCACGAGATCATTTCCCGCGTAATGAAACTGAATGAAGCGGTGGAGGGTGTCCTGAACGTTCGAGATCCTGGGCCCTACGTTGTTGACGTAGTTGATGTACATAATATTCCCGTGCCGGTCCTCAATCATGCCTGGGTAATTACGCGGACCGTTGGTTGAGCCATACCAGACTTTGGTACCATCCGGATACGTAACACTGCCGCCATACTCCGACCCAGAATAAGTGATCAATGATCCGTCGGTAGTTCGGTAGAGAGAGGTACCGATGGTGACCATCTTCCGGCGAGTTCCATCCGGCTCAGTCAAAGTAAAACCCGCAGTGCCCTGATGCTCAATCTGTCCATAACCCAAACGGAAACCGGGCGCAGGCCAGCCCGCATCAACGTCGAAGTACATCTTTGTCGTTGAACCCACCACGGCCTTATGCCAAACACGACTGTTGTACGTTAGGCCCAATGAGGCACTAAGCTGCCGTCCCGGAATACCTACCAGAGGCACCCCGAAAGTGTAATTGGCACTACCAGGCGTCTCGATAGCGGAGTTGGCTGAAGCGACTGTTTGAGCTGACGCTTCGGTACGGCCTTCGGGCTTGCCCACATCATTTTTCGGTTCATAAAGGCTACTTGTTTCGGCGTCGGGTAGTCGATCATCCGTCCCCGCGGGCATCGGGGCGAGACGTGCGTGATGTAACAATACACTTCGCCTTTGCGCGCGAGCGACCATTTTATCAGTGGACAGTGGCTTGCGATCGACGGATGCCTGGGACGATCTCGTGGGTCCGCGACCATCGTCAAAAACATTCACAGTAATCGACTCGGTTTTGTTACCCGCCTGGGCGGTGAGACGTGCGCTACCAGGTTTGCCGGCGAGCGCCATGCCGTTTTTCGTGATGAATACCACCATTCGATCACTAGTGGTCCATTCGGCGGCTAGGCCGTGAATGGCATTGCCGTCCTTATCGAGCGGGATTGCGCCAGCAACAAATCGCTGCTTCGAGGGGATCCAGTTCTCACTATTCAGGTTGAGCTGAATGGTCGACACTTTTGCTTCTTTTTCCGCCTTTGTCGGCGGTAATTTGATCTCTTGCGGTTGGGGGACGGGCGGGTGATCCGGCATGCCATTGTCCTGCGGTGCGGCAAGGCCAAGCATAGTATGTACATTGGCCCAACCCTGCGACGCGTCACTCGAAATGCCACTGAAAACTCCCGGTGGTGTGCCACGCAGAGAACTAGCGACAACGGGTTGTAGAGAAGCTACCAGTAGATTAATGACCAACACGGCCGCCGAGAAGCACCTAACCTTCTGAAAAGAAGGAGGTCTTACACTAATCTTAGTTGATTTGCGAATAAATAACGTTGAGAGTGCAGACAAGAGAGTGAGCATTTTAGATCTCCATGATCGTGAGAAAAGCATTGCAGTAAATTAGTCAACGAGTATTCCTTCAAACGACGGAAGCGTGAAGCCGGTCACCGCCATCACGAGGGATTTCTTTGTAAACCGTTGCGAATCGCTGAGTAGACGTAGACCTTCGCGAGGTACGTTTGAAACTATTACGCGTGAAGTCAGTTTTCTTTTGGTTACGTGAGGTTGAAGAAAGGTCGGAGCTTGCTACAACCCAACAAAAGTGCCGTGCAAGCGACTCTGATGGGTTTCGATCAAGTAAGGTTGTAAGATGATCCGGTCATCTTGGATGCATCCAGCTGCAATGTGTTCACAATACTTTTGAGGGCCTTCTGCTTTGGACCACGACTAAGTTGCTTACTAAAAGATAGCGAGCTCATCAGTGGCAACACAACCTGTCACACAAATTCTTGGTTGTAAAAAGAAAGTCTCCCATAGGTTTCAATCAACGAAAGCCATGAGTTTTATAGGCGATGGTTTGGCTGGCTCACGGTTCTCACGGTAACGACGAAAAAGCGGAATCGATTTACAACCTTCAGTGCTATTCAGCCTGAGGGCTCTACGTTGATAGAGGTTGAAAACGCGAGGAACCCTAGCGAAGTTTTTATGAGATGCGAGAGGGTTTGCATGACATAGGCACACATTTGACGATCAGGGCGTGGTGTTCAAGGAACTAAGTCCTTAAGAATCAGCTTCTCCCGGGGGAGCATCGCCCGCGCGCCTTTGTGCTGCCAGCAGCGTACTGGCCCATGAACGCGCCGCGAGCAGGGGGTGCCCTTCTTTGTTCGTGCACCGCAAAGAT
>DASQKG010000358.1:0-3674 GCA_035630655.1 Pyrinomonadaceae bacterium | reverse complement strand
CATTCATCTCAGACATCGTCCCCATCTGGGGCATGTGAAATGTCAAAGCCACTGCGCCGACATCAACAGGTTTGCCGGAAGAATCTGCGAACGTAAGTGTGAACTCGGTTTTGCCCTTCCTAAGAACACCATCACTCGTGGCCAGCGATACCGTCAGGTTGTTTCCTGCAGGAGCGCTCTTAATCACTTTTCCACTAGGTGTGGCCGCTGAGCTGCAGGCCAGGGCGAAAACCAAAAGAGTTATCAGGCTGAATGCGATCGTTAGTTTCTTCATTTCTACAGATCCTCCATGCGAAGTTGCCGCCAAATGGGCGGTTATGACAGCCAGCAAAACTGGCCCAGGGGCCGCGCAAAAGCATACGCCGCTGCACGAACTTGCTCTGTGCGATAGAACACAGATACCGAGCCGAAGCGGAAGCGGACGTTGAATCTGCTGACCGCAGACGTACACGATTCCTCCCGCCGCTAAACGTTGGCATTCGTCTCACAGCTGCGCACGCCGCAGACGCAGAGCATTGCCAATTACCGAAACCGAACTAAAGCTCATGGCCGCAGCCGCAATCATCGGATTGAGTAACAGGCCGAAAAATGGATACAGAACCCCGGCTGCTATCGGAACTCCGAGCACGTTGTAGATAAACGCAAAGAAAAGGTTCTGTTTGATATTGCCCATCGTGGCGCGACTTAACTTCCGCGCCCTCACGATGCCCCGCAAATCACCTTTGACAAGCGTCACGCCGGCACTCTGCATAGCCACATCAGTTCCTGTTCCCATCGCAATGCCGACATGGGCTTGAGCCAGCGCGGGCGCATCGTTGATCCCATCGCCCGCCATCGCCACCTTATGGCCTTCTGCTTGAAAACGCTTAACGATCTCAGCTTTCTGATTGGGCAGCACTTCGGCAACGACCTCATCGATGTTCAGCTTTGCCGCTACCGCGGTAGCCGTCGTGCGGCTATCACCCGTCATCATCACGATGCGGATTTTCTCTTCGTGAAGTTGCTTGATGGCTTCGGGCGTACTCTCCTTTATGGGATCTGCAACGCCTACTAGTCCCGCAGCTTTGCCATCAATAGCAACAAACATCACGGTTTGGCCGTCCGTCCGGAACTTCTCGGCTTGCTCAGCCAATTCACCCGGATCGATTTCCAGATCATTCAGCAAGGCGAGGTTTCCCAGACCAACTGCGTGTCCATCGACTTGCCCTTTGACCCCTTTGCCGGTGACGGACTCGAACGACTGTGTATTCACAACTTCCACGCCCCGCTCCTGCGCGCCAGAAACAATCGCTGCCGCTAAGGGATGTTCACTTCCGCGCTCAAGGCTCGCAGCAAAGCGCAGTAACTCCCGGTCATTCACACCGGCGACGGGAGAAACCGTGACTAGTTTGGGCTTCCCTTCCGTAAGCGTTCCTGTCTTGTCCACTACGAGCGTATCGACATCACGAAGAACCTCAATTGCTTCAGCGTTTTTGAAAAGCACCCCCGCCTGCGCACCTTTGCCTGTCGCGACCATAATTGACATCGGAGTGGCTAAACCCAGAGCGCAAGGACAGGCAATTATCAACACCGCGACCGCGTTGATAATGGCGTAAGCCATGCTTGGCTCTGGTCCCATTGTGGCCCAGACGACGAAGGTAATAATCGCAACCAGAATTACTGCGGGTACGAAATAGGCGGCAACCATATCGGCCAATTTTTGAATAGGCGCCCGGCTGCGCTGGGCCTCGGCTACCATTTGCACAATCTGAGAAAGGAGTGTTTCTGAGCCCACTCGTTCCGCTTTTATGATCAGACTTCCCGTACCGTTAATCGTCGCGCCGATAACACTCTCCCCGGCCATTTTCTCCACCGGAATCGGTTCGCCGGTAACCATTGCCTCATCCACAGCACTCGAGCCTTCGACGACCACACCATCGACGGGAATCTTTTCGCCCGGGCGAACACGCAAAAGATCGCCGACCTGCACTTCATCGAGCGGAATATCCTGCTCGCTGCCGTCAGGCGCAACGCGCCGGGCTGTTTTCGGCGCTAACCCTAGTAGTGCTTTGATCGCCGAACTGGTTTGGCTCCGCGCCTTGAGTTCCAGCACCTGACCCAGCAACACCAGAGTGGTGATTACCGCCGCGGCTTCGAAATAAATCGGGACCGTGCCACCGTGAGCCCGAAACGAATGCGGAAAGATATCCGGAAAGAGTGTGCCGACAACGCTGTAGCCATAGGCCACTCCCACGCCAAGCCCAATCAGCGTGAACATGTTCAAGCTTCGGTGAACTACGGATTGCCAGGCGCGCACGAAGAAGGGCCAGCCACCCCAGAGAACGACTGGCGAAGCCAGAGTTAATTGAATCCATGGCAAAACGGCTGGCGATACAAGGCGCTCCAATGGTGCGCCGGGAATGAGATCACCCATTCCAATCACGAAGAGCGGAATCGTAAGCACGACGCTCACCCAGAAACGCCGGCGCATATCTTTGAGTTCGTGATTTTCTTCATCCCTGAGTGTGACTGTCCGCGGCTCTAGGGCCATACCACAGATCGGACAGTTGCCGGGCGCATCACGCACAATCTCCGGATGCATCGGACAGGTGTATTCAATTTTCTGCTGCGGGGCAGTAACGTTAACGGGCTCCAGCGCCATGCCGCACTTAGGACAAGAACCGGGTTTGTCCTGCCGCACTTCGGGATGCATAGGACAGGTGTAGGTCGCAGCCGCCGGTGTCGCAGCAAGTTTTGTATCGTGCCCAATTCCAATCGGCTGCGGGGTCATGGGTTCCGTTGTTTTGTTAAGGAACCGTTCTGGATCCTCAGAGAACTTCTTGAGGCAATGCGTGCTGCAGAAATAGTAGGTTTGTCCCTTGTGCTCGTGCGCACCGGCGGCGGCGTTTGGATTAACGGTCATGCCGCAGACTGGATCTATCGATACATTAGTTTCCGGCACCGCAATCTCTGGTTTTGCTTCTCGTTGATTCATAATCCGAATTCCTTAACAGCGAATGCTGGATCGCCGCGTGGACTCGCAGACGAACTTCCACAGTCGAACGTTGCTAGATCGACTCATCTCTTATCAAAAGCTTAACCCTTCATGCGAACTAGGGTTTTTTGTTAGCGTTCTTGTTGCCGTTCATATTCATATTCGCGTGGTCACTTGCGTTCATGTTGTTATGCACGTTGGCGTTTGCGGCCGGGCTCGGACTTGGACTCGGGGACGCGGTAGCCGTCGTGTTCGTGTTGATGTTTGAATTCTCAGCGGTGCTACAAGCTGCGCCGAAAATACCTAAAGCCAACAAAATCAGAAAACCTGTGGTTCGTCGCATGTCAATTCCTCCTATGTGGATCAAATATCAAATGCTTGGGGGCCAATTCGAAACTCACTCAGTCGCGTTCAAGTAATCTCAATTCTTTGCAGGGCTCGCCGCCGGTGTCGGGGCACGACGGGCGCGCTTGAGTGCCAATGAACAATCCGCCAATCCTCGCCACGCTTGTATTCATTGTTCTTCCACTTTTCGGTTCTCGTGTTTAGTTATTCCCAATACTTCCTCTAAGTCGATGCCCCATGATCAGTGTTTGTGCGGAGACTGTACGGGCGTCCCCTTTGGTGGCTCCGCAATGCCTTCTCGAATTCTTCTTTGGACTTCCTCATACAGATCCGCGGGCAGTACTCGCACGAGCGT
>DASQKG010000357.1:0-18438 GCA_035630655.1 Pyrinomonadaceae bacterium | reverse complement strand
GTACCGGAACGTGGCGCTCGCCACCTTCCTGGTTCTGCTAGTAGCCAGCAGCGTGCTGCTCGGGTATGGGCGCAAATGGCTAAACGATGCGAAGGTCGCTAATGGGCTCGCCCAGGAGGCGGAGCGGACGGCTGCCGAGCGGATCAAGACCGCGCAAGCGAGGGTTACCGAGGCCGAGGCGAAGATTGAGGAGGCAAATGGGCTCGCCGTCGCGGCAGACAAGAAGCGTCAGGATGCTGAAGCGGCCACCGCAAAAGCCAATGACGCCACTAAAGCGGCGGAAGAGAAACGCACAGTGGCCGAGCGAAAGACTCAAGAGGCCGAAGCCTTACGTCAAACCGCTGAGGCCGAGGCCCGAAAGCAGCAGGGCGTTGCGGCATCGCGCGAGAAAGCCAGCGAGTCAACGCAGTTAATTCGAGGCGGCGTGGGCAGGATACGCGAAGCGATAAAGACTGCGGAGGAGTCTGTGAAGCTGGCCGCTGACGTAGGAGCGGCGACGACGGAATCGTACATGGCTATGCGTTCGAGTCTCGCCATGCTCCCGGCGTTGCGCGTGCGGCGTCCGCTCGATGGCGCAGTCAATACAGCCTTCAGCCCAGACGGCAGGACGGTAGCAGTGGCCGGCCCGGAGCAAACGTTGCGGCTATTCAAGGCAGACGATTTGCAGGCCAGGGATAGTGCCCAGCTAAAACCTTTGACCGTAAAAGGTGAAAACATATTTGCCGTGAGCGATGGCGGAAAATTTTTGGCTTTAGCGGACTCAAACCACGTTCGCATTTTCGATTCGGAAACGATGCTGTGTGAGTTTCAGGTAAAGAATCAAAACCTGGTTGACAATCCGGGAAGCTCGCAGGGCGAAGACGCTATCAGCGGAATCGCACTCAGCCCCGACGGCAAGTACATAGCCGTAGCCGCAAACCATAAGACCGCTGACGAGATTGAAGCGCCGGATGAAACGCGCGATTATCAAGGAGTGGTCACGCTCTGGTACGTTGACCGTGAACTGAAGAAAGCGACCAGGATCGCGATCCTGGGCGACGATTTCAACCGGCTCCTGGACATCGCATTTGGCCCCAATGGTGACGTGCTCGCCGCCGGTGGAAAGCGAGGCGCAATCCTCTGGGACTTGGAAAATGTCCGGACAAGACAACAGCAACGCAAGAGGCTGAAGCTCGAGAATATCCTAAAAGCCGACGGGATGGAGGGTCTACTCACCGAGACAAAACCTCAGCAGAGTCCCAACGAATATGAGGGGGCCACGAGCATTGACTTCGACCTTATAAGGGTCTTCGTCGCTCAGGACCATGACGTAACCAAAGTTGCACCTGGTAATGCCGTCTCCCGATTCGCATCTGCCGCCGGCGACAATGTAACGATCTGGCAGCGCGCTCCCATCGGGGGCTACGAACCTTCAGCATACCTGCCGCTATCACGAAACGTAAGGAAACTGGCGTTGGATTATGATGGTGAGACACTTTCAATTGTCAACGCCGGTCAAACCGGCAAGGGCGTCGTCTACGAAGTTTGGGACACGAACGGTTACTCCAACAGCTCCAGTGTAGACTCGAAAGGAAAGTTCCTCTCACTTTGGTTCACCGATCAAAACGCGCTGTTTGCCGAAAAGTACACTGACTTTGACGAGGATGTAAGAACCTTCAGTTTGATCTGGCCCTCCCGAAAGGCGGATGACGACTCAAAGACTCTCAGATTGCAAGCATATTCAGCCGAGTGGGGCACGAGCCTGGGCCAGGGGAAGTATGTGTTAGCCGGTGATGAAGAAGGCAAACACTATTACACTTACCCCATCGCTGATCAGCAAAAGAAGTTTCCGCTGCCGGCTTCTTTTGCAGACGAAGACAACCTTTTCGGAACGAAAATAGGCAGTGATGACGCCGGCGTCGTATTGGCTTTACCCGGGACTGCCTACGGAGAAGTGGTTAATGTGTTTACCCTTGAAGGCGACAAGTATGTTCAGCGCGAATCCATTAAGGATCTCTTCAACCGAACCTATTTCTGTCTGAGCATGAAGCATGACGGGAGCGTTATTGCTTACAAGAACCTTGAAGGGAAAGTAATTCTGAGAAACCCCAGAGGTAACAGCAGAGTATTCGTCACTCTTGAGGATCAGGATTCACTGTCTTGTATGGAGTTCAGCCCCAAAGGGACTTATCTCGTGTTCTTCTCAACAGTAAAACAAGGAGACGCAGACAAACATTCCGCAATAATCTACCGGACAGCGGATGGAGTGCGCATGGGTGAAATTCCGCGAAATGGTGTAAACGATCAAACTTTTAGCGCCGACGAGAGATTTATCGCCACCGCCGGCGATAATGGGGTGGTGCAGGTATTGGAGATCAAGAATTGGAAGGTCCAGTCTTACTCGCACTCAAATCCTGTGTACAAAGTGGTCCTCGATCCGCAAGGCGAGTTCCTGGCCACCATCAGCACGGAGCGGGACGCTTGCAGTCTTACACGGAATGAGGCCCCGGAAAGCATCGTGACCATATTCGATCGTAAGGGCGGCTCTGAATCGGCCCGCCTCTTTCAGAAAGGCTGCGTCAAGTGGTTGTCTTTCAGTCCCGACGGGACACATCTTGCCACTGCCGCCGAGCTCGAAACACCGGGAGAACCTTTGCATCGCGTTACAGTCTGGAACGTTGGTGTGGACGATCTGGTTAGAGAAGCGGAGAGCCGGCTGAAGTGTATGACTGGAACGGGCGGAGCCGCGAACGAATGCGGCGGCGACAATTAGCTCAGACAAAGCTGCCTATTTCAAAAGCCGGATGGATCGTGCGAGGGGAGTTTTTTATATCAGCCCTTCCATATTTTGCCGAGAGTCTCGCAACCGCAACGACGACAAGCTAAAAGTGTGTCGGACAAAACCGTAATCAGCGTGCTGCCGGTTCCCGCTCCAGAACGATGTCAAACACCCCGACCTCAAAGTTCGCGCCATTGACAGTCCGCTTTTCCGGCGCGATGGCGTTTTCCGGTCGATACATCGAGTCAGACATCTTAGGGTCGTCTTTGAAATGAATCTCGGTGACGAGCGGCTTATAACCCGGACAAACTGCCAGGAGATGGAAGTGAGCACAACGCCAGAAATTCGGTGAGCCTGACGGATTGGGCCGGTAGGGAATCGGGCGAATGCTTTCCAACTCGTAGTAGCCCGACTCGGAGGAAACCAGCCGCCCGCGGTTTCTAAAATCGGTTATTCCGTCTGAATACTTCTCCTGCGTATCAACGTGCCAGAAATCGAGGACCACGCCAGGCAGCGGACGCTTTGTATCGAAGGCCCAGGCGCGGCCCGACAAAACGAAAGTTGTTCCCGGCTCACCCGGAGTTGAGAGCTTTGCTCGAAACGGAGCGCCCACTTTATACCAGGGGCCCAGCGATACAGGTGTAATCAGTTTCAATGCGCTTCTGGTTGGCATCGGCTCTTTCGGGATCGCTCCCATCTGGATCATGACGCGATTCGCCTCTTCACCGCTCGCGGTAGCTAAAGTAGGCCGCGTGCAGGCGGGCAATACTAGTGAGGCGACACTGAGTCCAGTTAATCCCAAACCTGTCTGTTGTAGAAAATTACGGCGCGTTGTTGGGTTCATGGTTTCGCTTCTTATTCCGAAGAGATTTTTTGTTCAAGGGATTCATGCGGTACGAGCAATAAAGTAAGTCTTGACGATTCGGAATGCTAACCTAATGAAAAGGATTTGCCGCGACTCCGGGGATGAACTGGACGAATGCGATGATAATCTGGCTTTATCAGCGGACGATTAGATATCAAAACGCAGCGATAAAGGTCCAACCAGGCAACGACCTGACTCAGCCTGTAGAAGTAAACGAAAGCATCCGGTAGAATCCTCCCGATAATCAACTCCCAGGCAAAGTGAAATTATGAAGAACTCTCTAACTGAAGAGTCGCTCCGTGATCTCTCCGGAAAACTCCAACAGGCGAACAACAAGTTTGCCGAGATTTATCCAGGCGAAAGCGGACGACGTCAGCCCGTCCACACTGTTTATGGCGGTGCTCATCTTTTCAAATCAGATTCGGCCGGACGATTGGGCGCGCTGGCACGCCGGTCGTTGGACCAGTTTGCACCCGATTTCCTGAGTTTCGCCCGGGCCATTCAGTTGCCGGGAGCGGAGCAATTGCCTGATTCGTTAGAGGAGGATGGCGGACTAACAGCCAAACTCGATTCCAATCCTGACGGCGTGCGCCGGGAGAATAAAGCAGCCTGGCTGGCACACTCAATTTACAACCGGGTAAACGAGAAACTGCGGCGCGAGCCGGTTGAAGATTTCCGTATCGACTTTGAAGACGGTTACGGCAACAGGCCTGACGCGGAAGAAGATGGCCACGCATCTTCGGCCGCTTCCGAGGTCGCCGAGGGCATAGCCAACTCTACCTTGTCTCCGTTCATCGGCATTCGAATCAAACCGTTTACTGAAGAGCTCCGGCAGCGCAGCATGCGCACGCTGGATATCTTCGTCTCCACTTTGCTGGAAAAATCGAGCGGTAAGCTTCCGCAGAATTTCGTAGTCACCCTACCTAAGATTACGATTCCGGAACAGGTCACGGCGCTCGCGGATATTTTTGACTTGCTGGAAAAAACAACTGGCTTGACGGCAGGCTCACTCAAGATGGAAATGATGATCGAAACCACGCAGTCGATCATCGACGCGCATGGTGAAATCAATCTTCCGCTGTTGCTGGCAGCGGCGCGCGGACGATGTGTCGCCGCCCATTTTGGCACTTACGACTACACGGCGAGTTGCAGCATCACGGCGGCGCACCAGCACATGATGCATCCGGCCTGTGACTTCGCGAAGCATATGATGCAGGTCTCTTTCGCCGGCACGGGTATCTGGCTTTCCGATGGCGCCACGAACATCATGCCGGTCGCGCCGCATCGCTTTACTGAAGGTGGGCCACCACTGACCGCCGTACAGATTGCTGAGAATCGTACTGTGGTCCATCGCGCCTGGAAGCTTCATTACGATCACATTCAGCATTCGTTGGTGGGTGCGTTTTACCAGGGTTGGGACCTGCATCCCGCCCAACTTCCAACGCGCTACGCCGCGATCTATTCATTCTTCCTTGAGAGTTTGGATGCGGCTTCAGAGCGTTTGAAAAACTTTGTAGAGAAAGCCGCCAAGGCGACTTTAGTGGGGGACGTATTTGACGATGCGGCGACCGGGCAAGGGCTGCTCAACTATTTCTTGCGCGCGCTGAATTGCGGTGCGCTTACGGAAGAGGAGGCGGTTGAGTTGTCAGGATTGAGTGTCGCTGAACTGCGCTCGGGCTCGTTCGTCAAGATATTGAAGAATCGAACAGTCTCATAGTTGTCGGGGCGGCACTCCGTGGCCGCCCCTCTCTCGGTTCCACAACGTCGCAATCGCGACGAAGGGGGCGGCCACGGAGTGCCGCCCCTACAATCTCATGGAGGTCAAAATGAGATCGTTAGTCAATGTATTGATTTTATCGACGATGTTTTTATCAAGCGTTTCCGGAATGCAAAAGCGTGGCAGCAACAAACCGGCCGGCGATCCCGAGCTGGCGAGGAAGATTCGACGTTTCTCTCCCACAGTGTTGACTGCCAACACTGCGCGTCTCTCGGCGGGTGATCGTAAGGCCCTGGCAAAGATCATCGAAGCTGCAAAGTTGATGGACCCTTTGTTTCTGCGACAGGTCTGGAGCGGCAACGAGGCACTCAAGCAAAGGCTGGAAGCCGACAAGAGCGCGGTTGGCCGGCAGCGTCTTCATTATTTTCTGAACAATGATGGCCCATGGTCGCGCCTCGACAGCAACGAGCCGTTCATCGAAGGCGTACCGCACGAGAAGCCGCCGTACGCAAATTCTTATCCTGAGAACATTACTAAAGAGGAGTTTAATACCTGGCTCGAAGGCCTCCCTGAATCGGAGAAGGCGAAAGCCACCGGCTATTTCTATACGATCCGCCGCGATGCGAATGGCAAGTTAACGACTGTGCCTTACAGTCAGGAGTATCGGGAGTTTCTCGAACCTGCCGCTAAGCTGTTGCGTGAGGCGGCGGCCCTTACGACGAACCAGAGCTTGAAAGCCTATCTCAGCAAGCGCGCCGACGCGTTTGGCTCAAACGATTACTACGAGAGCGACGTTGCCTGGATGGATCTCGACTCGCCTATTCACGTTACTATCGGTCCTTACGAAACCTACGAGGACGAGCTCTTCGGATACAAAGCGTCGTTCGAAGCATACGTCACGTTGACGGACGCTGCAGAGAGCGCAAAGCTCACGAAGTTTAGCCAGTATCTGCAGGAGCTGGAAAATAATTTGCCGCTTGAGGCGCGTTACCGAAATCCCAAGCTTGGTCCAGGGTCGCCAATGCGCGTGGTAAATGAAGTCTTCAGCTCCGGCGAAGGAAATACCGGCGTGCAGACTGCGGCCTTCAATCTTCCCAACGACGAGCGCGTGGTGAAGGAAAAGGGCTCCGCGCGAATCATGTTGAAGAACGTTCAGGATGCGAAGTTCAAAAAAGTCCTGACTCCGATTTCGCGCGTGGTCTTGAGTCCGGCGCAACAGCGCGACATCGCCTTCGATTCTTTTTTCACGCACATACTCATGCACGAGCTAATGCACGGACTCGGGCCCCACAACATCACGGTCAACGGTCAGGCGACAACGGTTCGCCTGCAGCTCAAGGATAAGTATTCTGCGATTGAAGAGGCGAAGGCCGACGTGACTGGGCTTTGGGCGTTGCAGTATTTGATCGACAAAGGCGTGATCGACAAGCAGATGCAGCGCACGCTCTACACAACTTTCCTGGCGAGCATGTTTCGGTCGGTGCGATTTGGTCTTACTGAATCGCACGCGCGAGGCGTGGCCATGCAGTTTAACTACTTTACGGATGAAGGCGCGGTGAAATTCGACGAGCGAACAGGCAAGTTCAGTATTGATAACACAAAGATACGAGAGGCAGTGCGCAAGCTGACTAACGAGCTGCTGACGATCGAGGCAGAAGGCTCATATGACAAAGCCAAAGCTATCCTCGACAAGTATTCGGTGATTCGCCCGCCGATGAAAGACGCGCTCGATCGGCTGAAGGATGTGCCGGTGGATATCGAGCCCGTCTTCCCGCTAGCGAAGTAGGAATCGTTCCTCGCTCCGTTAGGAACTCAATGTTTATAGCCTTAAGCATCCCGACCATTGCTCTTCGCTCCATAGGAGCGAGACCCTCAGACCACATTTCGCTCCTACGGAGCTAGGATGTGGACCTGGACCGGGGTCTATAAACATTTGGCTCCCACGGAGCCCAGGTGATTCTTGATTAACGAGCTGGCTAGGCGCGCCGGATGAACTTCGCTGCGATCCAGCCGAGCAGGATCAGTATGGAGAGGATGGCCCAATTGTAACGATCGCCGTAGGTGGCGCCCGGGAAGTGGTTGCTGATCATGATGAAGGCCACGGGCACGGCCATGAAGGTGTTTTGTTTGGAGCGCAACTTCGCTTGAGCACTCAGAGCATCATCAGGTTTACCGCCGGCATTAATTGCAGCGATCATTTTCTTCTGCGCGGGAAGGATTCGCATCCAGACGTTAGCGGCCATGATTGTTCCCATCAATGCGCCGACATGAATATAAGCTGCGCGGCCGCTAAAAACGCGCGTGAGGCCATAAGCCGTGGCGACGAGTAACGCATAAAAGATCACGGCGACGAGCTTTTCGTTTCTGCCCAGTGCCGAGATCATAATCAAGTCGTAAATAATCCAGCCCGCGATGAGCAGCCCGATTCCGAGGCCCACGGCTTTTGTCAGGCTGATGTCATAAACGTCCGTGTCGATGAGCGCGCCGCCACCCAGGTAGTAAACGATTATCAGCAACGCCATACCGCTCAGCCAGGTGGTTCCAGCTTCCCAGCGAAACCAGTGAAGCGTCCGCGAAGCCAGGTCCGGGACCTTTCTTTTTTCTACGACGTAGAAGCCGCCACTATGGACCATCCAGATCTGCCCCGCTTGTCCGGTGTTGGCCGCAGCCTTTTCTTCTTCACTGAGGCGCGCGTCGAGCCAGGTGAAGTAGTAGGTCGTGCCGACCCACATGATCCCGGCAAACACGTGCACCCAACGAAAGATGAGGTTGAGCCATTCGCTGATAGTTGGATCGAGCATATTAGTCGTACCTAACTGCCGCGATAGGTAGAGTAGCCATAAGGGCTGATTAGAAGCGGCACATGATAGTGCTGCGCCGCGTCTTCAACCCTGAAGACGATAATAACCTGTGGAAAAAACGAATCGACTTCGAGGCCGGCGAAGTAGGGTTCAGTATCAAATACGAGCCGGTAAATGCCTGACTGCAAGGGTTCGCTCACCAGAAAGAATGGTTTGACCCGGCCATCGTCGTCGGTCCAGGCATGACTCAGCTCCGTCCAACTCTCATCGGTGTTCTGCGTGGCCAGCGCGACAGCCACGCCTCCCGCAGGCGCACCTCGCGCTACGTCGAGAATGTGTGTAGAGATGGTGGACATCGAAGTTCCGGAGCAGTCTACAAGCTTCGAATCCAGAGTCAACAATAAAAACTTAGGGGTACAGAGGTGCTTTGATTCAGGCAAATAATTACAGAACCAGCGCGGTAGCGCGGGATCCTTTCGGCTACTCAACATAGTGCAATCAAGCCTTTGTAATGCTCGTAGCTTCCAGCATCCCGCGCTACGGCGCTGGGTTCTGTAATTGAGGGACGAAACTGCATCACATCAACTTAGGAGTTCAAGGTCTTTAGAAGTTTGTTCAACCTCAGGCGGGTGATCTTTGCTTGTTCACCTGCGGCGATCCGCTGCTCATCAGATGGCGCATTGTTAAGCCGGCGACGCAATTCGGACAGCATCTCTTCAGAAGTTTTGCCGGTGGCGCAGATGATGAAGATGTAACCAAACTTTTCCTCATACTTGCGATTAAACTTGGCCAGAGCGTCCATGGTCTGCCTATCGGAATCTTGAGTGCCAGACTGCTCTGCCTCCGACCATTTCTGTGCCTCGAGGGAAGTATCAGCTGCAGCCTTCGTTTCTCCGATTTTCGGATGACTATGGAAAGCCTCGAGCCAATCATTCGGTTCGAGCGCCCACCAGATCCGGTCTGCCGTTTCAATCATTTGCTCGACACTGCTAAACGGACGCTCTGCGGGCATGCGCCTGGCCCAGCTGCCGGAGCCGCAGCACTTGAGAAATTCTTTCTGGGCTTCGGCGCCAGAAAGGGAATTTAGTAGATCCAGATTTGTTGATGAATTAGACGCCACGACTCAGCGCCAAAGGCGCGAAATGTAGTAGCCTGGGCCAACGGCCCAGGACGCATTAATTACGATCTCCTAGCGCTGAAGGCGCGAAATGATGGTGAACCGGCAATCACTTGTCTTTCATGTACGTTCACCATTCCGCGCCTTCAGCGCTTCCAGAATTGCGGTCCTTCACCTGGGGCGTTGCCCCAGGCTTTTACATCTCGCGCCTTTGGCGCTGAAGAGGACTCACTCATTCGATGCTTCCATAAACACGCAGCCGGCTGACACCGCCATCCGGAAAAATATTGAAACGCAAATGCGACACGAGGCCCACATCCAATACTTCTCTTTCAAAGTAGTGGCGAGTGTGCGCCTGTAGCTTCGTTCGATCCAAAATATTTTTCCAGACGACCGACGGCTCCGTCAGTCTTTCTTCCGAAAGGTCTGGGGCATTCACGCCTTCAAGCGAACAGCTCTCTGGAAAGTTGCCTTTAAACCATGCGGTGTCGACTTCCAAACGACGGACTGTGCCGGGCATTCCAAGTTTGATGATGGTCCAGTCGTGACCCGGCCCGCGTCGCCGTTTTGTTTCCCAACCATCACTCATGTTTGCTGCCCTCCCGGGCATGATCAAATTGTGACGATGGCCAAAAAACATATCGCTGCAGGACAAAACCAAACCGCCATTTTCCACCGCCGCTAAATCAACATCGCCTCCGATGCGTTTGATGCGATTCCAATCGGGAACTACCTCACCATAAACTCGCAAACGCGCGACGCCGCCATCCGGATAAATCTTAAGGCGCAGATGCGTAAAGCGTTCGTCACTGTTGATTGCAAATGGATTCTGGGAATCGCCTGCCAGTGTGGACTCGGGCAAAATCTCGGTCCATTGAATGGCCTGGCTCTGTAGATCTTCGACGGTGGGAAGCCCGTCGACCGTACACGCTTCGAGTGAGCAATGCTCGGGATAATTGCCGCGGAAAAAACTTGTATCAACAACGACTCCATGAATGGTGCCGGGTAACCCGAGACGAAGGATGCACCAGTCGTAACCGGGGGTCCGGCGCCGACGGGTTTCCCACCCGTCCATCCACTTCCCCAAATCCGTGTACTTACCTTCGATGAAGACAGGTGCGGTTGGTTTCAACAGATTTTCTTTCGGTGCGAAAAACTCGTCATTGGCGACGAGCACTGCGCCACCGAGTTTTTCCGAAGCGAGATCGACTAGTTCAGTGAAGGCCACACGTCCTCCGTATCTTCAGGTAAATTACCTGCTTAAAAGCGTTGCCTCCAGCCCGGAGGGCTGACAGATAGTAGCCGGTGGTCGGAGCGTAGCGTAGACCACCGGAAGCAAGAGAAAAGAAGTCAGCACCCTGGAAGGGTGCCAGAAAACTGTGGGGAAGTTGCGAACCTCAAATTTGAGAAGTTCTGTTCTGACATCTCTGGCACGCCTCCGGGATGCGGGACGACCTGCCCTGATTTCCGGTTGTCTTCGCTGCGCTACGACCACCGGCTACTATCTGTCAGCCTTCCAGGCTGAAATCCCTCGCTGCTTTCCCAATCTTCACGCACGGAGTACGGACCCATTTCCAGTAAGAAAAATCCCGTGCGGCTCATCTATTATTTCTCCGCCATCATATATCTTCTCGCCGCGAAGAAAAGTTTTCTCGACCACGCCGCTCAGCGTCAAGCCTTCATAAGGCGTTAACTTGTGCCGGTGGCGAAGCGCGGCCCCTACGACCTCGAATTGCGCCGAAGGATTCCACACCACCAGGTCGGCATCAAGACCCAAGGCGATCGCACCTTTCCGTTTATCCAGTCCCACTAACTTCGCCGGAGCACTACACAGCCAACGACTCAAATCCAGGAGCGAGAACCCACGTCGTTGTGCTTCGGTCCAGACAACCGGTAGTCGCAATTGTAGAGACGAAATCCCTCCCCAGGCCGCCAGAAAATCGCCCGTTTGCTTTAACTTCATATCCGGCGGACATGGAGAGTGATCGGACACGATCATATCGATCGTTTCAGCGCCAAGTGCGGACCACAGTTGTTCGCGATTCTCGCGCTCACGAACCGGCGGGCAGCATTTGAATTCCGTGGCGCCGTCGGGAATCTGTTCAGCTGCAAACGTCAGATAGTGTGGACAGGTTTCCGCGGTGATTTTAACTCCCGCTCGTTTTGCTTCGTTGAGCATCGTAAGAGAATCCGCCGACGAGTGATGAACGATATGAACACGCGCATCAAACTCCTGGGCCAAGGCAATCATCAAGGCCACGGCAGAGTCCTCGGCGGCGCGAGGTCGAGTTTGAAGAAAGGTTTTGTACTTGCGGGCATCGACGCCGTCCAACGCCGCTTTCACCGCGACTTCGATGGGACCAGGCAGCTCCGCATGAACTATCAGCACGGCTCCCAAACGCGCCAGCCCCGGTAAAGCGTCGCGCAAGTCTTCCTCCACGACATTTGGGAACTCATCGACGCCCGAGTGGACCAGAAAACATTTGAAGCCCACCACACCTTCCGCAAACAGCGGCGCCAACTCACGCGTGTTTCCCGGAACGACACCGCCCCAGAACCCCACATCCACATGACATTGATGGCGTGCCGCTTCGAGTTTTGTTTTAAACCCCGCGAGCGTGGTGGTGGGAGGAACCGAATTGAGCGGCATATCGATTATCGTGGTCACGCCACCAGCCGCCGCTGCTCGCGTGGCGGTTGCAAACCCCTCCCACTCAGTGCGCCCGGGCTCATTAACGTGAACGTGGCTGTCTACCAAACCCGGCATCACGACCGACTCGTCGTTTATATCAATTACATTGCGACCTGCCGGGGACGCGTCATAAGAACTCAGCGCCGTAATTACGCCGTCGTTGATCTCAATTGCAGCGGGAGCAATGGAGCCCGGCAAGACGACCTGTCGGCCACGAATCACAAGATTGGGCATTATTCGAAACTGTTAAGCGAATGTTGGTGGTGGTGGTGGCACGTTTGGTTGAAACTCGCCCAGCCCGAACACTTGCTCGTAAGCAACGGCGATCGCAGCAAACGTCAACGGCAAAACGAAAAACACGCCAACATAACAAAAAAGGATTCCCACAAAATTCAGGACGCCATTTATCAGAAGCAGGCCCAGCAGTCTCCAGAAATTTGCCATGGCTGCTTTGATACTTAGCTTCACAGCGTTAACGCCCGACAACCGCCGATCCACAATTAGCGGATATGCAAAGGTGAAGCCCACGGAAACGAGGATCAGGAGGATTATCAAGAAGAACCAGAAAACCGCGGCGATGCCTAAAAAAGTAAGCATTGCAGTAGGGTCGGGATCGGAACCCGCTTGCGGCATTATCAGCAAGAGCCCCACATAGAAGGCAACATAGCTCGGAACAAAAACTACTAAGATCGGAATCATGTGCAGCAGCGTTGCGACCACGCTCTCGCCAAAGTATTCAAACCCTTTGAAGAGCACCCCAAACTCAATCGGTTGGCCTCGTCGAGTTTGAAAAAACGCCAGATACAGACCGCACATCATCGGTCCCATGAGGAGTCCAAACGGGACCACGCTGCCGATCAAAATCCCTACGGCCGTCATGCCAAAGAAGAGCCAGTATTGGTTCTTCACCAGTTGCCATCCAGCTTGAAGACACTCCATAGGCTCAACAGCGTTGCGTTTGAATTCTGCAGTTGGAGGATCAACAAACATCCTTAAAGTCCTTTCATGGAATAGCGGCCGTGTTGTCCGGGGCAGTAGCCCGACCGTTAGAGAGGGCTACTGTCCCACCTGTGCAAACGCGGTGGTGTCGCGCAGCCAGCCGGCTTTGTCCAGAAGCGATTGTAAATGTCCTTTTATGGCTTCCGCGTAAACCAATGCACCCATTTGATTGGGGTGGCCGAGTGAAGCATAGCGGCACGTCAGGTAACTCTCCTCGCGAAATTCCTTTTCCGCTTTAGTCTCTTTCACGCCCTTCGGTTTCTTGAAGGTTTCTTTGCAGCTCTTCGATCGCTCGTCGCGAGTTTCGTCGTTCGTTTTGAACGCGGCGGTGCCGAATGAAACAGCGACGATAATTCGTCTAAACCCGGAAAGGTTGGTAGAGCCAAGTTTAAAATTCCAAAGCAAAGTGTCAGGAGCGGCGAAGGCGTGTTCGGGCCAGAAGTTTATTTCCACAAATGTGACTCTTGACGGCAAAGAGTTTTCATTTAGTTCCTGGTTGACTTTGCCGGCTGCGTTCGCGAGGTTGGCCGTCGATAACTGGTACCACTCTTCGGAAATAGCAATTAACTGCTGACGCATCTCCTTGTAAGTCAACACGCGTACTTTACTTTCTTTTGCGCCCTCTTCATCGCGGGCCAGCTTGTTAACGAGCAACCGCAGAAATGCATTGTCATCAGTTTGCGAGGAAATCGAACGGTAGTAACCGGTGACGAGTACCTGTGCGTTTGGAAATCCAGCGACTATACGTCGCAGTAATTCGGTCATTCCACCTCGACAATGCGCGTCAATGCGGGGACGCAAAGATTCCAGGGAGGCGGCGGCATTCAAAAGATTACTGACTCCGACATCATTGATGCAGCCGTCGACAAGGATCAGACTGACGCTTGAACGATTGTCCCGGTAAGACTGCAGCGCTTCGTCAAGCTGCTGATTTACGCTCGGCAATGGCTGGTTAACTTCCTTGTCGTTTGACCTGAATCGTATGGCGGTATTGGGTGGTGTTTCGAGCAAGGCGCCGGAGTGGGCCCTAATGTCTTCTTTCACTTCTCGTCCGGTCTTCTCCTCCAGCCAACATTTTACTCGCCACCAGCTCTTTCGTTCCTTTCTTAAACCCTGGCCCCAGAGGATCGAGTCTCCCATAACGAGCATGCGTAGCGGGTTGTCAACAGCGGGCTTGTTCTTGTTTGGACATCCACCCTGGCCTGAAGCTGTGCCGGCAAAAAGGCAGACACTGACGCCGAGAGCAAGCAGAAAGAGTTTGACTGGAGATTTGGAAGTGGATCTCAAAATTAGCGTTTTACTTGATCGGCGCGTAGCTGCCTGAGAAAGTCCTCGAGCAAATTAAGGCTTACTCTGAGACGATAGTTCCTGGTGGAACGAATATCGTCAATAGGAGCGATTTCACGAGCCAACTCAGTTTTGGCTTTCGCAATAGTATCGTCGCCGAGCCCCGCGCCGCGCAAACCTGATTCAGTTTTAACGCAGCGCAGTGGAATGGGGGCAATACTGCCATAAGCTAAACGCAGATCCTGGATGGTTTGATCGCGCATTCGTGCGGTGGCCGCAAGACATACTTTGGATATGGCCTGGGCCTTTCGCGTTCCTACCTTCCGATAATATTGATGTAGGCCGCTGGTGGTACGAGGCAGACGAATGCGAATGAGTAACTCGTCAGACCGCATGATGAGTTGTTTGTAACCAGTATGAAAACCCTGATATGGAACCCATCGGGCGCCGTTGGTAGAGACCAGCTCCAACTCAGCATCGTATGCCAAAAGCGCGGGCGGTGAATCCGCGGCCGGAGAAGCGTTTACGATGTTGCCGCCCAGCGTGCCGCGGTTCTGAATTGCGAGGCCGCCGGTTTCACTGGCTGCCTGACACAGCATCGGAAACTCCTGTTGAAGGATTGGATTCGACTGAACATCTGTGTAAGTGGTCAGCGCACCAAGTGTGATGTGTTCCAGAGTTGCTTCAATACCACGCAGCTCGTCGAGGTTCCAGATGTTGAGATAATTCTTATGCGCAAGCTTACCCGCCTCGAGCAAAACCATCAGATCGGTTCCGCCGGCAAATGGCTGCCAGAAGCCGGGCTGGTTCGCAAGTAGATCCAGCGCCTCGCTCAACCGCGCCGGGGAGATCAACTCATATGCTGGAAGGTAGGCCCTCATTTGTCTCTTGGCCCATTTTGATTCGATGAAGGCTGCGAGACGGGAGCGCTTGGATCTCGCTTAGCGTCGTTCGAAAGCGGTTTGGCTTTTTGCAGAGACAAACAAAGCCGGCGCAACTCTGATAGACGTCTCAGGCGCGCGGTTACGGCCTCGGCTGACATATCAACTCTCGTCATGAAAGCCCTCAGGTGTCAATGCCTCGATGTCTGCTAAATCCTGATAACTTCTCCGCAGCTGCTTCAGTGCGATTAGGCCACTCACAGAGACGACTGAAAGATTTCCACCCTCCCATTCAACTATCTGACGGGTTTCCCACACATCGCGAATGTCGGGCGTTGCCAGAAGTAGATCCAACGACAACAATTGTCCGTCCTCTGAATCAATCTTGGATACGCGGCGTATCTCAACGGCGCCGTTGGCGAAACTCAGATCTTTGCCGCGAATGTTGTAACCAAGTGTCTTCGCGATCTCCAGAACGTCGGGCAACGACTCAGAAAGGATTAGCAAATCGATATCGATAGTTGTCCGAGCTACGCCGTAGACCCCCATCGCCATGCCGCCGCAGAGGGCATATTCAAGTCCGTGCTGGTCAAGACTTCGAACAAGACTGCGTAGCTCCTCAACGAGATCCAACATGATTTAAGCTCTCACTTCTGACACGCACGCACTACCGATTCAAATATTTTCATATAGCCGGTACAGCGACAGAGATTGCCGGCGAGTCCCGTGCGAATGTCAGCGTCAGTCGGATTCGGATTTCGTTCCAACAGATCGACTGCCGCCATTACCATGCCCGGCGTGCAGATGCCGCACTGCGCACCGCCACAGTCAATGAAAGCCTGTTGCACTGCGTGAAGCTGGTCCCCGTTTGCTACGCCTTCGATGGTCTTGATCTCCGCACCTTGAACCTGGGCCACGGGAACAAGACAACTATTTACGATCCGTCCATTGATGAACACGGAGCACGCTCCGCACTCACCTTCACCGCAGCCTTCCTTCGTTCCCGTCAGGTTAAGTTGTTCACGCAGGACGTCCAACAGGCGGGCCATTGGGTGGACTTCGAGGGTGAGCGATTGGCCATTAACCACACATCCGATCTTGGCCGTTCTGTAGGTGTTAGCTGTGTTCATTTGCACGCGCTACTGCTATTGCCGCTGTTGAGCGTCGAGCATATCATGTCAGCATGCTGGATTGGATCGATTGTCCACAGGTGGAACGTAGTGAAAATAAACTCAGCGGCGCCTGGGTTTTTCGTGGCACGCGCGTACCTGTGCGAGCCTTGTTCGAAAATCTCGAAGCCGGCGCAACGGTAGACCAATTTCTTCAATGGTTTCCCGGCGTTACCCACGAACAAGCGATCGCTGTGCTCGCGCACGCTGAGCATAGTCTAGCTGAGGCCTAACTCACATTGGTTCGAAGCCCAGATGAGAATCCTCTTCGACCAGGGAACTCCCGTACCCCTTCGAGATCATTTATTGGGACACGCAGTGACAACCGCATTCGAATTGGGTTGGTCTAACCTGGAAAATGGCGCCTTGCTATCAGCGGCAGAAAATTCCTTCGACTTATTTATTACAACTGATCAAAACCTGCGATATCAGCAAAGTCTAGGTAACCTAAACCTTAAGATCGTCGTACTGATGACCACTAGCTGGCCTCGCATTCAATTATTAATCCCTCGAATCCCTGGGGCTATCGATAACATCCAGCCGGGCGAGGTCATCGAAATCACTCAACAATAGACAACTGCCCCATCAACTGCCCCATCAATGCTTCCGGCATCAAGGGAATATGATTGAAGCTTACGCCGGTCGCGTTTTCGATTGCACTGAGTATCGCCGGCGCTGGTCCGTCCATCGGCAATTCGCCAATTCCTTTTGCGCCGCCAGGTCCATAAGCATAAGGATTCTCTTCAAAGAAAACCCGGATTGGTGGGATGTCGGCGGGCGTTGGGATGATGTAATTGGTCATCTGATTGTTTGCCATTCGCCCGTTTTGCCAAACGACATTCTCGAAGAGAGCGAACCCAATCCCCTGGGCCACGCCGCCTTCGATTTGTCCGGCCGCGAGTATCGGGTTGATAACTCTTCCCACTTCCTGCACCGCCACGAAGTCATCAACGCGTGCTTCATAAGTCAACAGGTCCACTGAAACTTCCGCAACGTAAACGGCCCAGGCGTAGGTGCCGTAAGCGTCACCCTGATACTTTTCGTCGTCCCAGTAGACATTCGGCGGTGGCTGATACTTACTGAACGCTTTCAATGGGCCAAAGGCTTTGATGTGTTCACGGCAGGCTTCCTGAAACTCTTTCGAGTCGTATTTCTCTTTCAACAAACCGCTGCCTATCAAGGTCTGTTTCATACCCAGCACGGCAGACTCAACCAGCTTACCCACCACCATCGAGGTGCGTGAGGCGACCGTCGGCCCGCTGTTTGGGACGTTTGCGGTATCCGGCTGCGCCACTTCGATTAGATCACCGTCAACTCCGAGCGCCTCCGATGCGATCTGAGCGAATACTGTGTTCGTGCCCTGCCCAATCTCAGTGCTGGCGGCCAGAATTCGAACACGGCCCTCAGGCGTTGCTTCCGCGCCAACGACCGACGCCAGGTAAACCTCGCCCGAACCAGTGAACCCGGCGCCGTGCATGAATGACGCGAAGCCGATGCCCTTCTTGATGCGTGGCCCGCTCGCAGCTGCGCCCTCCTCGCTGGTGAGGCTACTGCCCCGATCAGATCCGTTGGCATTCTCTCGCGCAAAGCGTTCGCGTTTTTCGTGATAGCCAGTCAGCTCAAAAGCGCGATCGAGCAACTGGTCCATATCAACCTTTTCTCTGATCACCTGGCTGGTCGCGGTAGTCTCTCCTTCGCGAATGAAGTTGCGGCGGCGAAAATCTTCAGGAGTTAACTGGAGTTCCTTCGCCACTTTGTCCATCTGCAGTTCCAGCCCAAAGATGCTTTGCGGCGCACCAAAACCTCGAAACGCTCCGTGAGGCGGCACGTTAGTAGCCACGGCGCTCGAGCGGATACGAACGTTGGGGCAAAAGTATGGACCAGCGGCGTGAATCGTCCCGCGTGAAAGGACCACAGGAGATAATGTGCAGTAGGCGCCGCCGTCGACAACAAACTCAATCTCCATGGCGAGCAGTTTGCCGTCCCTGGTTACTGCCGTCTTGTGACGCGTGCGCGAGGGATGGCGCTTCGTAGTGGCAGCCATATCTTCCGCGCGGTCGTAAACGATCTTTACCGGTTTCCCGGATTTCAAAGCCAACAGCCCTGCATGGCCCGCGATCAGTGATGGATATTCTTCCTTGCCGCCAAACCC
>DASQKG010000356.1:0-5219 GCA_035630655.1 Pyrinomonadaceae bacterium | reverse complement strand
AGGCGTCGAAAGATGATCGGGAGCGTCGCGTTCAACAAGCGAATGTCGAGATATTGAGACGACGAGTGGCAGCGTTCCAGGATATCGAGCGTTCGGTAAAGTTGGTTGAAGGACAGTTACAGTCGATCGAAAACTTCTTTGGCCTGGTGAACGATCAGGTAGTTACCTTACCGACTCCTGAACGTGTATCGGCGCTCGACTTCGAGCAGCTGAGCGACTCGATTGCCATGACCAAACAGATGTTGGAAGAAACGTCTGACACGTTCGCGGCCCTCGACACCCATAACCGCACCATCGGTAACTACGAGTTGCTCCTGTCGAACAGTTCGAAATAGCCCCTGCACAGGACTTCCTTGGAATGCTGTGCCCGGCGCCGCTTTGGTCAGTCTTTCTAAAAAATACCGCGTGGATAACGCAGATTAGCAGATAAGAAAGTTAACCGCTTTCTTCCTGGCCTGGATGCTTCTTTTTCACAAACTTGTGCGCGGAAAGGAGCCGCTGCCCACCTGAAAACCGCCACCTGTCAGTAGTTTACTAGTTCATGCAGATCCTCAAATAACACACTATAACGCGTTGAAAAAAAAGATGACCACAAGATATTGACTTCGGGGTTTCAAAGGAGTATATTGCGCTCCGCTTGAGACGAGGCGGTTTTCACTGGAGCAGCGGCAAGGCCCCTAGGCTGCTTTCCACAAGCGTTTTTTCGCTTCGAAGACAGTCAACCTGAGTATCCGACAAACATCATAAGATACGGCGCGCCTACTAAATGTAGTCGTACAACCGTCTTTAAAACTTTCATAAACCACTCGTGCAGTCCCCCCGGGGCACGAGAAAGGCACATAAGATGAGCGCAGCAATCGGCAAAACCACCCCCGCGACCAACACTCCTTCGACCACCCCCAACACACCCGCAACAATCCGTCGCAAGAGCCAGCCGCTGGGACTGAATGCCAAACGAGTGATCAGTAAGCGCTACTCGTTGAAGGATGAAAAAGGACGTGCGCTCGAAGAGTGGCCGGACATTGTTCGCCGAGTTGTGGGTCATGTTTCCCGCGCGGAGAAGGATCCGCAGAAGCGCGATCAGTTTTTTGAAACGATGAGCGAGGTGATGTTGGCGCGCGAGTTTGTGCCGAATACGCCGTGCCTGGTAAACGCCGGCAAAACCAATGGCCAGCTTGCCGCCTGTTTCGTGCTTGATGTGCCTGATTCGATTACCGGAATCATGGACCACGCGAAGGCTGCGGCAACGATCCATCAGACCGGCGGCGGTACAGGAATGACGTATGAATTTCTGCGACCGCACGGCGCCCTGGTTGGTTCAACGCGCGGTGTAGCCTCGGGTCCCGTGTCGTTTATGAATATCGTCAATCAGGTGACTGATGTCGTGAAGCAGGGCGGTGTCCGTCGTGGCGCCAACATGGGGATGATGCGTGTTACGCACCCTGACGTGCTGCGTTTCATTCACGCCAAGAACGATCAGCATTCACTGACCAACTTCAATATCTCGGTCAACGTTACCGACAAGTTTTTAAAGGCGGTTGACGACAACGAATGGTTCCAGCTCGAGTTTGATGGCGAGCCATGGACCGACTCGATTTACGATCCGGTTCGCGATGCTGACTACGTTGTTTACCGCCGGCCTGATGGATCGACAGTCGCCTTCTGCGATCGCGATTCTTTCGTTACGGCCGACCTTTCAAACTGCATGATTGAAGAGCCGCCCCGGCCGGGCATGGTTTACGCGCCGGATATCTGGAACCGCATCGTTGCCAGTGCACACAAATATGCGGAGCCGGGAATCGCTTTCATCGACGAAGTGAATCGTCATAACCACATGATGAAGTCGATGGGGCCAATCTATTCCTGCAACCCTTGCGGCGAACAGTTTCTGCACTTCTCCAACTCGTGCAACTTGGGTTCTATCGATCTTGCCAAATTTTACGATCCGGAAAAGCGCGTTGACTGGGACCGTCTGCGTGACGTGACGCATCTCTGCACGCGTTTTCTCGACAACGTGATTGATACCTGCGCCTGGCCGCTGCCTGAGATAAATGACGTCGTCACACGAACGCGGCCTGTCGGTCTCGGCATCATGGGCTTTGCTGATTTGTGTTTGAATCTGAAAGTTACTTATGGCTCGCCGGCTTCAATCGATTTGATGGAAGAGATGATGGGCTTCATTCGTCGCGAGTCGTGGAATGCGAGCATCAAGTTGGGCGCCGAAAAGGGCGTGTTTCCGGAGTTTGAGCCGAACCGCGAATCTTACGAAGACTTCCTCTACAACCAGATCGGAATCTCTCGCGACACCCCACTAACGCCGCGCAATTACGAAGTGACGACTATCGCACCGACAGGAACAATTTCGCTGGTGGCGGAAACATCTTCCGGCATTGAGCCAAACTTCTCCTGGGCGTACGTGCGCAAAGACACGTTGGGAACGCGCACTTATGTTCATACGCTGGCGGCGCAGGCGTTAGGGATGGATGTTGACCAGACCGAGCACGAGTCGATTGATAAAGCGGCCGACTACGTGGTGGAACATGAAAACGAGTTGCCGCAGTATTTCATTTCGGCGATGAACATAAGCGCCGAGCAGCACGTGCATGTTCTGGCAGCAGCTCAGCGTAACGTGGACAATAGTGTTTCAAAGACCTGCAACGGATCGATCAACGATAAGATTGAATCAGTGGATAGTCTTTACCGGCTTGGCCGCCAGCTTGGTTGCAAGGCCGTCAGCTACTATCGCGACGGTTCGCGCGACAATCAGGTGCTGACGTCGATGTCTTCAGAAACGAAGGGCGAAGTTGCCTGCAATCCGGAAGCGCAAATTGAAGTGCTCGACGAGCCGCCGGCAAGCCATGCAGATGCAGCGCACGTTGCTCCGGCACACGCCGGTTCGGTTTCGACGGACTCAGAGGTCCTGGCTCGTCAACAGATTCAAGCTGACACGGCCGCTTCAGCTGAGCTTGAAGCGATCGCAGTATCACTCGTACAGGGCGCAGCAAGCCGACCGGGAGCGAGGGCCCAGACTCAGGCTCAGATTGACGCCATTCGCATCGAGCGGCCGCGCGAACTACGCGGCGCGACCTGGCAGATTCCCTTTGACGGCCAGAACCTCTATGTCACCGTCAATCACGATGGCAAGATGATTCAGGAAGTGTTTGCGACTGGCCCGATCAGCGGCGGCGTGGGCTTGCTCGCTTCGAAGATGTTGCGCGGCGGATTCGATGCAGCCGAAGTCGCCTACAGCTTGAACAAGGTCACGGGCACACACGCGGTCTGGTTTAACGAGCGTCTGTTGACTTCACCCGAGCAGGCAGTCGCCGAGTGCATCATGATCACCAACCGCCGCGTCCAGGATCTTCCTGACTCAGCGCGCGCCCTCGCGAAACAGCAACAGTCAGGCGTGCACTCTGCTCCACAGAATGCCGGCACTTCCGGCGTCACCGGCGCCATCATGTCAAACATGATCGGCATCTGCCCCGAATGCCACGGGCAACTGGAACACGCGAGCGGATGTGACTTCTGCAGGGACTGTGGTTACTCGAAGTGCAAGTGAAGTCGCGGTTTCCTGCCGCTGTTTGAAAAGCAAGTCTTCCGAGGCTATCATTATCGCCCACCCTTGGTTGGGGTTCCTTTGGAAGGAGAGCGAGTGATAGATCAGCAGCTTGACAATAAAGAACTAGCCTTCCTCAAAGAGCTGGAGAGACACGTAAATAAGTGGGTCGCTATCATGGACTATGGCAGCGCCGACGAGAGTATTGTGGCTACTGGCGAAAACATTCTCGAGGCAAGGCAGAACGCAGAAAGCCTCGGTTTCAAAGATGTGACATTCTTCAAAGTTCCACCTTCGGACAAAGTATTTGTGCCTTTACTCTCGCTGCAAGTATGACCGTGACTTAACTTCAAATCGTCCACGATACCGCTGAAAGCTTATTTCGTAGTTGTCAAAGAATCCCGATTCGCCCAGGAGTTGGAATGGCATCTGCGCGTCAATGAAACCAACTTCTATCTCAATCGATTCAGCAAAACCCTGAACCTGAAATCGGATCGAGTGAATATGGCCGATTACTGACTGCCCGCCGACGCCGAAATATTCTCGCTTTACGTCCGACTCCGCCAATTCGATTCCAAGATCATCAGCAACGTCTCGATCGAACAGACAACTCTTCCCACTCTCTACCGTTCCCATTCTCCACCCGATGCGCAGCTAATCGTTCGGCGAGTATCTCTCCATGCCAATCCGGCACCGGAACGTTTTCAGGTCGAGCGGCGATGTGATCCCACAACGATTGAACATATTCGAACTGTTCATCGGTCGACAGCGCATCAAAACCAGGTGGCGGTAGTGGCAATGCTTGGGACATTCTTCCGTTTTTCTTTTTGAGGAAGTATACCAATGCAGAACTGGTAAATGGTGGATTGTAAATGGACCCGGAAAAAGGGCTTTGAATGGGTGCAATAAGCTTCACGAATTCGAGCGTCGTTTGCTATCCTACCAGCATGAGCAGCAATTTAGATCAACTCACCACAGATGCGATGAAACTCTCACTGAGAGATCGGGTTCAGCTTGCACAGCGATAGGTTTCTTCTCTTGATGATGAAGTCGAAGCCGATACCGAAGCGCTGTGGTTTGCTGAAGCTGAGCGCCGACTTGAGCATCTTCGTAACGGCACGGTTCGGGGAATCCCTTCTGACGATGCCTTTCGAACGGCGCGTGAAGCCCTCTGAAGAATTATTGGACGGGGGAAAATTCGAAAGAGTTTTCCGGTATGCGGATGGCCTCCAGAAACAGAGTTTCGGGGGCGATATCTTGATCGTGAGGCCACATTACAGTTCCAAAGGCGACGCTGACTTGCTTGAAGTAGTCCAGATCCTTTAGTTCTTGAAAGACTTCGTAATCCAAATACGGCTTCATATCGAACCGCTTCACATTGCCATCATCAAACTTCAGATCTAATGTGAAATCGTCATTCGCCTTAGCAGCTAATACTTTCGTCATTATTCAAAACCTCATCGAAGTGGTTCGATCTTGAAGATCGGTTGGCCGTTAACTGCCAACTGCCAATCAGCCATCAGTTCATCGCGGTGTAGTTCAACCCATGCATCTACCAGTTTGAGTTTCGCTGTGCGCAATTGACCTTCAATGACCTCGCCATCTGGAATCGAAACCACCGCTTCTTCCTCACCGTATTGAACATGAATGTGCGGCTGATGGT
>DASQKG010000355.1:0-3541 GCA_035630655.1 Pyrinomonadaceae bacterium | reverse complement strand
CCGAGTGCTGCCTGCGGAAAAGGTTGCTGAGTTGCCAGTACGTTCTTCACCAACGCATGTGGACCAGTAAGAGTTCCTGCTACACCGGTGGCATTCATACCTTCGTTGTAGTTTCGAAGTTGAACACGCAGTAAGCCGGCTGGCTCTCCGCCTTCGAGCTTGAGCTCGCCAGTGTCCGGGTTCGCCAGTTCAGGGTGATTGGGATAGATGTCTGCCGTGTAAGGCAGCGGGTTCTGCGAAAGGACTTTGTTTTCGCGGGCCAGTACCTTGCCGTTCGAAGCATCAATCTGTGTGATGAACAAACCAAAAGGATTACGGGAGAACCCAATCACGTTCCACGCCAACTTGTAGCCATCGGCCGTTGGAAAGACGTTCAATTTTGGGGCTCGCAGTATGGGCGCGACTTCCTGCTCAAGCGCATCAAACGCCGGCTTCACCATACCTTCAAAACCGCTTGGAAGAGACTTAGCGTAGCGTGCGATATCGGCCTGAGCACTCGCGGCTGCGGCCGGGGCCGTAAGTAAAGGCGCCGACGTTATGCTGGGACTGCGAAACGTCGATCCCATAACCATGCGAATCTCTCTGTTTCGAGTCATCAGGAATCCCAGCCCCCCGTTGACTACACTGACGCCGCCGGCGGTCTGTTGAAACCTCAGCAGGTAGCCACCCAGCGCTTCTTTTTGATTCGCGAGTACGAGTGAAGAAGGATCGACACCAAACAGAGTCGAGTTGGCAGCTACAAAAGAACGCGCAACATTTTCCGGCGTATCGTTTGAAGGACCAGTGTGAAAGCCGCGGATAACATCCGGAGAACCCGCAAATGAATTCCATCTGAGCGTCGTCTGACTCCCATAGGTGTTCTTGAATTGGTCTATGGCTGCCAGTTGTGCAGTTGTCGCTTTGCGTAGGCCGGCTACAGTCGCGTTTACATCTATAGTCGGAACGCCTACGCGGTGTGGATCCAGGGCGGGACCGCTCCCGGCGCCGCGCGTCGAGGCCGTTGGAAACACCATGACGGCTGCCAGCGTTGTTAACAAAATTACCGCTATTGCTTTTGAAGGATGGCTTTTCACTTGATTCTCCTTTGAAGTGTTCTCTGACTTCGGGTTCGATTGCCGAGCTCTTGGCTGGCGACATCAGTTTTTCCTGGTTATCACTTTATGAAGGAGGCTTGAGGAATCCTTGAGGAAAACTTGAGGCGGATTGTGGAGCTTGAAGGCAAATGGACCACGAGGAGTGAGTGGTTGAGCTTTTCCTTTCAAATATTGGGAAATTCGCCAAGGTGAGAGGGATTTGAATTCTGGGAGTTACAAATCTTCGCGCGTAAAAAGCAATCTATTCGCAACAATTATTTGCAGAACCCCGACGCGTCGGGGTAGCGCCGGATGCAAGAGATCACTGAGGCGATTCTGCCGCGGGTTATGCCCCAACGGGGCTTCGGCTTATAGCCCAGGGTTGCCGCGCTTTGGCGGCTAGCCTGGGAAACTGAGAGCGAATGATTCTCAACCGCAACGCGGTTGCGTCATCGGTGGAGTCACAAGGCAGGCGCAACCGCGTTGCGGTTGAGAAACTCAAACAGCTCTCCCAGGGTAGCCGCCAAAGCGCGGCAACCCTGGGCTGTAAGCCGTAGCCCCGTTGGGGCAAAGAAGCAAAGGCAGGTTGAGTTTCAGACACAACCCTTACGGCGCTCAGCTTTGTACTGAGGTGCCCCTTAAGCCTTGGCAGCGTGTTGCCATAGCTATAGAATCCCTACCGAACCCCCAACCCCCAATCGACAATCGACAATAGGAAACCGGAATGATCTGTCCTTCATGCGGCACTGAAAACATCGACGGCAACGATCGCTGCGAGAACTGTCTTTCGTCTTTTCGCGACCTCGACATACCAAACCCGGATGTAGCTGAGGGTTTGGCGCGTCACGTTATGAAGGACAAATTGAGCGAACTCCAGAAGGAGACTCCGATTATCGTTGCGCCTGACACGTCGGCAATCGATGTAGCCACGCGGATGAAGGAACTAAACACCGGCTGCGCACTTGTTCTCGATGGCCCAAAGCTGGTCGGCATCTTCACCGAGCACGATGTGCTGCGCCGGATGTCCGCCAACCTGCTGACGCAGCGAGGCGGTAGCCCGGACCGGGGACGCGCGCAGCAGCACGATGAGGCCGCGCCCGTAATTCCCATTGAAGGAATCCCGCTCACCAACACACCGTTTAGTGAAATTCCGATGGAAGAAATTCGAGTCGACGAAATGTCTGTGGAAGAAGCGCTGGCCGAGGTTGAAGTGGCGAGATCTGGCGCGAAGGAAGAAGCTAACGACCTGAATCTGAGTTCCGCATTGCAGGTGCCGGTAAAGGAACTAATGAGTCCCAATCCCGAAACGCTTCACGAGCACGAGTCCGTTGCATTCGCGCTCAACAAAATGTCCCTCGGTCGTTATCGTCATATTCCGGTTGAGAAAGCCGACGGCACGTACACCGTCGCTTCCATCAAATCCGTTCTCAAATATATCGCGCAGGAAGATTGGTAGAGTCTAAGGGAAAGACAAGTAGTTCAGAGTTCAAGGGTATTGATGCAGTTTCGCTGATCGCTGACAGAACGAGAGCGCGGTAGCGCGGGATGCTAGAGGCAGTGAGCATTATTAAGGCTAACTATTTATGTTAAGTAACCTAAGGCATCCCGCGCTACCGCGCTCTCGTTCTGTAAGTGGTTATTGAATCAAACTGCGTCAGTACCTGCTTCAAGCTTTAGTCGTCTTGCTTAGAAGAGCAACCTAGAACGTTACAGGAGGATTTATGATTACCAGAAGAATGTTAGTAATCGTCGCCGCGTTGTTGGTGGGCAGTGCTACCACCTTTGCTCAATCAAACCAGCTCAGGCAGTCAGCTACGCAGCTGGCCGCGGAAGCAACGAGTTTTGCGGAGTTTGCCTATACGGACTACGGCCGTTCGTTTCGCAACACCGGGAGCGTCGATGCCGTGATGGCGGCCCATCAATTTAGTGCAGCTGCCCAACTCTTCAACCGCTTGGTCAACGATCGACGCCGCAACCAGGATTTGCGCGAAGCGTTTCAGCTTCTGCAAAACTCCTGGCGCTCTGCTAACCGTACTGAACTACGCGACAGGCGTGGGAACAACATCGAGGGTCTGTTGTCTCGGATGGCGCGTGAGTTGAATACCGGCGACACCGGCGACAACGATCCGTTTCCGCGACCGCGGCCTGATGATGGACCAGGGCGCGGCAGTGGACGCATGACCTGGAGAGGAACGGTTGACGACGATGTGCGGATCAAAGTCCGTGGCGGTACCGTGGAGGTTGAGACGATTGGCGGCACGCCTTACTACGATGCGGTCACCAATTTCACTAACTCTTTGCCGCCACGCCGCATGAGCGTCAGCGTGGTTAAGAGACGAGGCCGCGGCGAGTTGTTTGTCGAGCAGCAACCTTCACGCGAAAACGATTATACCGCCGTGGTTCGCATACGCGACTCCAGAGGTGGCGCATCGGAGTATGAGTTTGACCTGAGCTGGTGACAGTGAGGC